>JAJRVC010000276.1 GCA_024277475.1 Deltaproteobacteria bacterium | reverse complement strand
TCCACGAAGCCTTTTTTAACCATGGGCACTGGCGTAAGTTTCCAATTCAGAAATGAGCAATTTTTTCTCTGAGCAAGGCCGCACAAGGGTTTACGTTGAGACGTACTTTTCGTACTTCGCAGACGTAAACCCGCGGAGAACACCGCTCAGAGAAAAAAGGGCCATTTATGGATGGAAACTAGTTAAGTGGTTATAAATTATGAGGTCTGAACTTAGGGTTTGCCTGACCTCCGGCCTCCGTCATCTGACCTCTGACTTCTGATCTCTGTCATTTATCTTCACCTGACGGATTGATCGAGTTTGAGGCTTTAGCCGTTGTATTGGTTTCATCAATATTATCCTTGACAAGCCATAATTGTCTATTGTAGACAATATACAAAATTATCTGTTTCAACTGATCTTGATCCGGATAGGCTGGAATTGAATCATGATGTCATTTCAATGAATCAGTACTAAAAAGGAGGCTCCAATGAAAAGAAAAGGTTTGTTAGGTATCTCGGCAGTCCTGGTCTGCGCGCTTCTTATTGTTTTAACCGCCCCTGTGGCGGGTCTATGCCAGGACAAAAAGGTCTATAAACTTAAATTTGCCTGGAATGATATCTGGGGTCCAAAATTCAGAGCCTCCCAGATTTATCGGCCGGGTGGAGAAATGCAACGGATGCTCTACGAACGCAGCAACGGCCGAATTCAACTGGAAATTATCTCACGAATGTTTCCGACCGGCGATTTGTTTGTGGCTGTGGCAAAGGGCAAGGCCGACATGGCGGATGTCGCCATGCCGTGGTTATCCGGAACTTATCCCATTTGGAGTTGGGGTGAAATTCCCGGCATTGTCAGTGAAGATCCGGTGCAGGGTCTGGCCGAAGAACTGGCGGTCTATCAAGACAGCAAAGTGATGAAGATTTATGACGAAACCATGAAAAAATACAATTTGAAATTCTGGTTTGTCACCCAGTGGGATGCCGCCAATGGTATCTGGAGCAAAAAGAATATTACGAACCTGGATGATTTGAAAGGAATGAAAATCAGAGTCGGGGGATATCTGCCCACCCAGGGGATCAAGGCGCTTGGTGCGAGTCCGGTCACCATCGCAGGTTCCGAACTGGCACCGGCTATGATGGCCGGTACCATCGATGCCGTATTGACCAGCCTGGGTTATGGCTATTCCATTGGTCTGGCAAAAGTTTCCAAAACCTTCACCTTGACGCCACTCTCACCAACCTGGTCAGCCGTTACCGTCATGAATTTGAAGACCTTTAACGCCCTGCCGCCCGATCTTCAAAAAGTGGTTTTGGACGTCGGACGTGAACTTCAGCAAATGGTGAGTTTGTCAACCACGGCCGAGTATATGATGAGCCTGGATACGGTTGATCTCTCCGGGGTAAAACGAACCCGCTTTTCAAAGGAAGAAATGGATGTGGCCGTGAAAGAATGCAAAGTTGTTGAGGAGGCCTGGCTGAACATGGAAGGCCCCTGGAAATCAAAACGCGCGGAACTCCTTTCAGCCGCAAAATCCGCCGTGGCCAAATACAGGGCGTTTACAGGTAAATGAAAGTATTGCAAAGCATCGTAAAAATCATTGAAAAAGTGACCGATGTGCTCAGCGGCTATCTCCAGGCAGGAATTATTTTTTTCCTGATGGTCCTGCTTTTAGTCGAAGTGTTGACCCGCTACATCCTGCGTTCACCGCTTTCCATCGCCGATGAAATGGGCGGATATTTGCTGGTCAGCATCACCTTTATGGGGTTGGCTTATACATGGAAAGAGAAAGGGCATGTGCGCGTCAGTCTTTTGATCAGTCGACTGCCGGACAAATTCGCGCATCTGCTCCGATTTATCACGCTTATCCTGGCGACGGTTTTTACCATACCCCTTATTAAAGCCTGCTATGACTTGATATCGGACTCCCTGCTTTTTGAGTCGAGGAGCGGCAGCTGGCTGAGAACACCGCTGGCTTATCCTCAAACTATCCTGCTGATTGGAGCTATTTTACTATTTTTGCAGCTGGTTGCTGAAATTATCAAGGCCACCACCGCCAGGAACAAATCCGGGGAGAAGAGCTGATGGGTTCGGAGATAGTTTTTGCGGTGCTGTTGATTTCAGGGCTCCTCATTCTCCTGCTGCTTGGCCTGGAAATCGGCTGGGCTATCGGCATTGTCGCGGTTGTCGGGCTGACCTGGTACGTAAATCAGCCTATCAGTCAGGTGGCTGAAACCGCGTGGAGCTCTTTGAATTCTTTTACCCTGACCGCCATGCCGCTGTTTATTTTTATGGGTACCATTTTGGGCAATACCGGGGTCAATGAGCGCCTGTTTGCCGCCATCGACAAATGGTTCGGTCATTTTCCCGGAGGGCTGGCTATCTCCGTGATAGCCGGTAATGCCATCTTCGGAGCCATGTGCGGTTCCGCTATGGCGGCCACGGCTACCTTCGGTAAAATAGCCTTTCCCGTAATGGAAAAAAAAGGATATTCGCCGCGTCTTGCCCTCGGCGCTATCGCAACAGCAGATATTTTATCACCGCTGATTCCGCCAAGTATATTGTTGATCATTTATGGTTCCTGGCAGGGTATCTCGATTGTCGATCTTCTGGCAGCCGGACTTATTCCCGGATTGACCATGATGATATTGCTGATGCTTGCGATCGTCATTCAAGTGAAAATCAACCCCAGCCTCATTCCGCCGCCGGTAAAATTCAGCTGGAGGGAAAGATTTGCTGCGCTTTTAGAAGTGCTCCCGTTTGCAGCTGTCATAGCCGGCGTTCTGGGTGCCATTTTCGGCGGCTTTATGACACCGACCGAGGCGGCCGCGCTGGGGGCTTTCCTGAGCCTGGTCCTGACCTTTGCATACAGACAGCTGACTTTTGAAATTATTAAAAAGAGTCTGCTGGAGACCGTAAAGGTGACCTCTTTTTCTTTATTTATCATGGCCATGGCTACATTAATATCCCATGTTTTTAACTCAGCAGGGATTATACCGCTGATTAAAGATTATGTCATCAGTCTGCCGATCGGAAAATATGGCATTCTGGTACTGTTTTTTATCATGTACTTTTTTATGGGAATGTTTTTTGACTCCTGGTCCATGTTGTTTTTAACATTTCCTTGCGTGATGCCGATTATCCACAGTCTTGATATCAATCTGATCTGGTGGGGCGTCGTCTACGTGATGGCCGGCGGCCAGGCTTCCATGACACCCCCTTTTGGCCTGAGCCTGGCGGTGTTGCACGGAGTTGTACCCTGGCACCCCATGGAAACGATAGCCAGAGGTGCATTTCCTTTCCTGATCCCGATTTATCTCAATATATTGCTGTTGATACTTTTTCCCCAACTCGCTTTATGGCTGCCGGGCTTACTGGGGGGGTAGTTGAGGTTGACTCTTTAGAAGGATGCTGAAAATTTGTACCTTGATTGGACCAAAAATTCTCATTTGAAGGCTAATAGTTATTTGTTACTCGTTATTCGAATATAATTATGCCGTCGTTTACAATTCTAAAATTAATGAATTCTTCAATAACCAATAACCATTAAAGAATACCCATCTATCTCTGGTTGGTATGTGGAGGTAAGGACCATGAGGCTGAGTTCAAGGGTCGCATTTTTTTCTCAAGATCAATTGGAATTGATGAAAGCCAGGGTGTTTGAGTTGCTGGAACATCGCGGCGTCAAAATGGACCATCCGGAGGTTCTCAAGCTCATGGACAGGGCCGGCGCTACGGTAGATTTTGACAGCCGGATGGTGCGGCTTCCGAAAGAATTCTTAGCAGATCAGATCAGTCAGGCACCCACAAAAATTACGCTGACGGGAAGAAATGGGGAAAACCGGGTGGAAATACCCCGTGAGGACGGTACTTTTCACACCCGGACCAATACAGGCGCCCAGTCCTGGATAGATCTTGAATCCGGAAAGTACCGACGGATCACCGCTGCGGATGTCATCGATTGGGCCAGGCTGGCCGACAGTCTCGATCAAATCAGTTTTTGCGCATTTCCTGTCCCCAGTGACGTTCCCACCGCCACGCCGGATGTGCATGCGCTCAACCTGATGCTGCAAAACGTTGAGAAACATGTCTGGGTTCAACCGTATACCAAAGAGAGCGTCGATTATTTAATTAAACTAGCCATGGCTGCGGCCGGCGGAGAGCAGGCGTTACGAGCCAATCCGCTGGTAAGCTTCATCACCTGTTCACTGACTCCTCTGGAATTCAAGGGCATGGATCTCGATATTATATTGAAATGTGCCCGCAGCGGCATACCCCTGCATGCATGCAGTCTGCCGGGAGCCGGGGCGACGGCGCCGATTACCGTCCCAGGTGTGGGTCTTTTATCCGCCGCTGAAATCCTGGCGATGCTGGCCGTGGCCCAGGTAATCCAGCCGGGAATTCCGGTCATTGCGACGCCGCTTATTTTTTCCACCGACATGATGACGGGAAGAAGTTTGCAGTCCAGTGCGGAGTCAATGCAGGGCGCCGCTCTTGCAGTTCAATTTATAAAAGCCGCTTTTGGGATCCCGACCCATACCTATGGAATTGGTTCCGATTCTCCTGTAATGGACGGCCAGTGTATGAGCGAGGGGGCTTTGCGCAGCATGCTGATTGGCCTGTCGGGGGCTGACATTCTTGGCGCTGCCGGTCAACTGGAAGTCGCCACGACGATAAGCCCGGTCCAGTTGGCTATCGATAACGAAGTGTTTGGTACGGTTCGACGCATGATTGCAAACATAACCTTTGACGATGACGGCCTGGCCTGGAGCGATCTTTTAACGGCCGAACCCGGTGGCAATTTTATGACCGCCGATCACACCCTTCGGCACTGCCGTGATGGGTTGATGCCGACAAATTTCAGCCGTATGACCCGAGAGGATTGGAATAAAAAAGGGCAGGGTGATTTGGTCATGCGCACTGTCGGATACTGCAAAGATTTGCTGGCAAAAGCAGCACCGCCCAATCTGCCCGGGCAGTTGACCCGGGAAATGGATTCAATTGTCGAACGGGCGGACAAACAGCTGGGGTAACAAAATGAATATTCAATTATACCCGGTTTGTCCGGGCCAGGGGGTTATGCAGGTTGGTGAGCTATGAAAATCGAATCTATCGTTGATCTGGCAAAGCGCCATATGGAGTTGTGGATTATCAAGGGTGAATACGAGCCCGGTCAAAAACTCAAAGAAGAAGAAATCGCCATGCGGCTGGGTATCAGCCGGCCGCCTATTCGAGAGGCCTTCAAAGTTCTGGAGACCGAAGGCCTGGTCGTGCGCAAGCCGCGCCGGGGGGTTTTTGTCACCGAGATGACTGCAAAAGATGTCTGGGAGGCTTATACCCTGAAAGCCGCTCTTTATGAAATGGCGACCGAGCTTGCCATGGATTCCATTTCTATTAATCAGATCAGCGCGTTGGATGCGGTTGTGCGGCAGATGGAGGCGTGTGTTAAATCGGAGCCTGTCGACCTGCTGCAATATCAGGAATATCACCAGCACTTTCACGATAAAATCATGGTTGTTTCCGGGCACGACCGTTTGAAAAAAATTTCCGTCAGCATCCACAACCAGGTCGGCCGGTTCAGTTACAAGTCGTTGCAGAATGAGTCTCATCTTCAGTCCTCGGTTCGGTACCATCGCCGGATCATCAACGCGATTAAGGCGGAGGACAAAACCCTGTCCTGCCGCCTGATGAAGGAACACGTTCTTGAAGCGCTGGATGTCCTGTTGTCGATGCCCGGCCTGCAGGAAGAAAATGGCGACGAAATGCGTTTTGCGGCGACTGTTGGTGCCTAAAACGCCGTAGGCGTTTTAGGGGTTCAGGGTTCAGGGTTCAGGGTTGTGGGTTCTGGGTTCAGGGTTGTGGGTTC
>JAJRVC010000275.1 GCA_024277475.1 Deltaproteobacteria bacterium | reverse complement strand
TTTCGATAGACTCTACGGAGTATTTTATCTTATTCATAATGAGATTATTAGCCCATACATAAAAGCATGTCAAGGCCAATGTTCTCAAAACAAACTTTTGGTCAATAGCGTTGGTGTTATTTACACCGGGACTAATTTTTAACATGAGGTCCTTATTCTAATGAGACAATAAGCCCTTATAAATTCTATATTATAAATGAGTCAGCCCTAAGCTGGAAGGATCTGGAAGGGGACGAGTGGAAGTGGAAGGGTCGTGGAAGGGGTCGGGCCAAGATAACGGATGGAAATGAGTTATTGGAAAATAATGTTATCCATTTTATTATTATCTGTTATATCGTATGGCTGTCTCCCTGGACCAATGATCTCATGGACTGAAAATGTATCAACAGATAAAACTCTTTGGGGAGGATACGAGGACGGTGAGATATATGCTTTGTCGATCAAAAACGTAACGAAAATTTACGTTTTTCAGGAGGTCTCAAATCATTGCAAGCCCTCGGGTTATGGCGCATAGGCCACGATCCACGAGGTCGTACCCCTGCTCCAGGGCAGAGGGTTGCGCAACGGTCTCGTGGGCGGGCCTGTTAAAAAACATTGAAATCATTGGATTTTCGAAATGGCGTTTCGATGAGATTGATACCCACAGAAGCTTCCAGCCTGTTTTCGTAACCTGATAAAATGATTGATTATTTTTCTTTTGGACCAAGCCACGCACGATTAGTTTTCTCAATTCGTAGCGAATCTGGGCGGTATTTCGGAACTGCTCTTTTAATGCCTGCACAAGATCTGCGGTTTTGAAGCCATTTACCGTGTAGCGGGGCTTTAACAATTCCTGGAAAAGGGCCAGTTGACGTTCTTTTCTCAAATCCGGAGCTGCCACATGGCGGTCGAGATGGTCTAAAACGGGTTTTGAAAACAGGTCCGCTTCTCCGCCGTCAATAGAAGCGCGGTCAACATCGGCGCAACAGTCCAGGAACCGGTCATTGCACTGCAGACCGAACCACAGGTAAGCACTCAGGTAAAGGACCGGTTTTTTCAGCCCCAGCGATTTGGGGTTGTTGATGGTGGTTTCGGTGCGGATGAAATAGCCGCATTTGTTGTACTGCTTGATAGCGTTGCCTCTGAACCAGTGCTTGATGCAGGCCTTGTTATCGTAGAGCCTCCAGAAGGTTTTAGCGCCTGTGCGGGCAGGCCGCCTTTTGAAAATCAGGGCGATGCTGTCGGGCAATCCGATGCGTTGAAATTTGTCCAGGAGGCGTTCGAAAAGGCTGGTGCAGAAACGGGCGGATTTGAAAACCACATTGGAGCAGATTTCAACCTGCCCCAGATACCATTCATGCTGCAGGTACTTTGACCGGGTGGAATAGGATCCCTTGTCGAACCTGAAAAACAGGTTCATCCAATAATCGATTCTTTGTTGCACCATACGGCCGTTGATCTGCGCAGCCGCTTTTTGCAGTTTCCGGGGATCCGATACGTCCACCAAGGCATTTTCTTTTTTGCGGTAGAAAATGCCCTCATGATCCAACTGGTTCCGGATATAGTTGTGTCCGTTGAAACCCATATTCCGGACTCAAAACAAAAAAGCCAATCGTTATAGATGGTTATAAATCAACATTCTGCGACTACAAGCCTCGGGAAAGCCTTATTTGGCGGGGCTTCCGTGGAGGTGAAGCATTTCGAGTTTTTCCAGGATGTCTTTTGTCTTCGATGGCAGTTCGACCGATTTGGTGATGGACTGGCCGGATTTCGGGTCAAGAAGTGAAACGTAATCGATATCCCTGAACGGAGCATACAGCTCTTTGGAATTCAAGAAGTCTTTCTCGCCAGCGGCTTTGCGGCGGTTGGCCAGGAACCTGTTCAAGAAGTAGGCCAGTATGCAGATGGTGTAGACCGCCTTGACGTGCTTTTCGGTGTTGACGAAAAAGGGCCTGATTTTGATAAAGGACTTCACGTTTTTAAAAACGTCTTCTATTTTGGTTTTCTCCCGGTAGGCGCGGATGATACTCTGGGGCCTTACTTTGAAGCCGCGCCCCTGGCGCTCGACATGGTTGGTGACAAACACGCACAGTCCGTCGAGAAGTTTTTCTGCGGCAATGACGGAATCCTTTTTTTCGACCGTGACGTGAAAGCTTTTTACCTTTTTGACCGTTCCATTTTTCAGGCGCCTTTTGACCGTGATCGGATGCAGCGCCGGGGTTTCAAAATATTTTTTGATCTTGAGCCGCTTCAGCTCGGCCAGCACGCGGTTTTCGGTGGGTTGGCGGCGACGGTCTCTTTTGGCGGCTTTGAGCTGTTTGTTCTCGGCAAGGAGCCAGGCCTGGAAAAAGTCGATCTTTTCCTGTCGGCACTTGCGTTCTTCGTGAAACTTCACCGGGTTGAAGCCGACAATCAGTCGTTTATTTTCGATGACCCCGTGGTCGAAAAAACAAAGGTCGTCCGCATACTTTTTAAATCCTGCCGGGCGGGGGGTCTTGTCGTCGCCGGAAAGAGCCCTGAAGGGCTCCAGGTCGATGCCGCAGCCGGGAATCTGGTTGCGGTCAAGCGCTGAGATGTATTTCATGTGCGCATCTTCGATTTTAGCGGCATTGTCAGCAGAGATGATACCGCGGTCAAAGACCAGGGTGACGTTGCTGCCGGTGAGCTTGAAGCGCCTTTTACAGGCATCGATGTTTTGCTCCAGGGTGCTGACCTCGGCGGTGTTGCCGGCGTAGACGTCCCATTTGAAGGGGTAGCCTTCGTCGTTGATCAGTACCCCCAGAAGCACCTGGCGCCGTCCCCGGCATTCGGCCTTGCCTTTGCCAAAGGCCGACAGTTTGCATTTGTAGCCCACAAAATAGGAGGTGGTAAGGTCATAGTCGATGTAGCGGTATGCGTCCGCGTTTCTCCGATGGGTCTGCTGGAAAATGTGGTTTTCGATGGATGCCTGGTTGTCCGCGATCTTGTCCAGCTCGTAATAGACCTTGTCGTCATTCAACCGGCTCAGATCTGCTGCCAGCACCTCGGCCAGGGCGTTTTTTGCCGCCCACCGGGGAATCGAGTAATGTGAGCATGGTGCCGTGCACCGGTTGATGGTCAGTATCCTGGCCACCAGCGGTGTGGACAGCGGGCTGTCTGAAATTTCATAGCGGAAGGCCTGATCAAGCTGCCAGTAGTTCCACAGCTCGTTTACCAGGGCGATATCCAGATAAGCCTTGCTTTCTTTGACTACAATGTCTTTCAACTGGGTTAACACCGCGCCCTTGCCGCCGGCGACCTTGCAGATCAAACGTATCTGCTCGGCCTGCTCGTCGGTCAGCTTGCCGATGGGCCAGATGGTGCGCTTCTTGACCTTCTTGCCCTCTCGGTAGGACTCGGCGATGGCGTATGACTTGTACGTTTTACCCTTGTACGTTGAGGAACTGTAACTCAGATGCATCGGCAGCCCCCTTAATTCTGAGACTACATTAGCATTCGAGCATCCAGTTGTCAACACTTTATTTTTATGATAAAAAATTGCCATATGCTAAAATATTAAGATCATATTCTGTGACTACAATGTTGGTGCTATTTAAGGATTCTATGTAAATTCAGCTTGTTATGAAAAGCCTTTCCGGAATAGGGG
>JAJRVC010000274.1 GCA_024277475.1 Deltaproteobacteria bacterium | reverse complement strand
CCATCATTTGCAGCCATTCCCTCCCAGGTTGCCGATCGAACGAATCGGTTACTGAGCTTCATTCCGTTAATTGTGCTGTGTTCAAATAGTTTGGCCATTTAGTTCTACCCTCCATTAAGTTTTGAAAGTGCCGGATTATCTCCAACCTTTTAATAAATGATTGCACCATTTTTTACAACCCAATTCAAAATTAAAAGAAATCATAGCGTTTTTGTGGTATGCTGCTACAATTAATAAAAACTGATCTCAACCTGGAGGAATACCGATGCAACCCGCCCCCCTACGTTCCAAGCGTTTTGATAAACTTGCCGATCGTCCTGTCAATAAGGAAACTTTTATCAATCCCTGGCCCGAAACAGGTCTGATTGTTTCCGATAGCCCCCTTGATCCTTCCCCCAGCCTGAAAATAGAAAATGGGGTTGTGACAGAGATGGACGGGGTGCAACGTGCGGAGTTTGACCTTATCGATCACTTTATCGCCAGGCACACGATCAATCTTAATACCGCCGAAAAAGCCATGAGCACACCATCGCTAAAAATTGCACACATGCTGGTGGATATCAATGTGCCGCGTGCCGAAATCCTGGAACTGGTAAGCGGCTGCACGCCGTCAAAACTGGTTCGAATCGTCGGACAGATGAATGTGCTCGAGATGATGATGGGGCTGACAAAAATGCGTGCCCGCCGCACACCCGCCAACCAGGCACATGTTACCAACCGCAAGGAAAATCCGGCATTATTGGCCGCCGATGCAGCTGAAGCGGCGCTGCGCGGATTTAGCGAGGTGGAGACCACTGTGGGGGTGACACGCTATGCTCCGCTGAATGCCCTGGCTATACTGGTGGGTTCCCAGACCGGACGTGGAGGCGTGCTTACCCAGTGTGCCGTGGAAGAAGCCATGAATCTGCGACTGGGCTTCAAGGGGCTGACCAGTTACTCCGAAACCCTCTCGGTTTACGGCTCTGAGAGAACCTTCATCGACGGTGATGATACGCCGTGGTCCAAAGCTTTTCTGGGTGCAGCCTATGCCAGCCGGGGGGTCAAAACCCGCTATACCTCCGGTACCGGCGCTGCCGCCCTGATGGGTCATGCCGAAGGTAAATCCATGCTTTATCTGGAAGCCCGCTGTCTGCTGGTAACCCGTGGTGCCGGCAGTCAGGGCGCTCAGAATGGATCCATCAGCTGTATCGCGTTGCCGTAATCACTGCCGGGTGGTGTGCGTGCCGTGCTGGCTGAAAATCTAATCGCCGCGATGCTCGGGCTGGAGGTGGCCACCGGCAATGACGCTCTGGCATCCCACTCGGAAATGCGCAAAAGTGCCAAGCTGATGCTCCAGTTTATTCCGGGAACCGATTTCATCACTTCAGGCTATGGTGCAATTCCGCGCTATGACAATATGTTCGGCGGCGGTAACTTTGATGTGACCGAGCTTGACGACTGGTGCGTACTGCAGCGCGACATGCAGATTGACGGCGGCATTGTCCCCGTCGGCGAAAAAGAGGTGCTACAGGTAAGAGAACAGGCAGCCAAAGCGATAAAGGCGGTTTTTAAAGCCTTTGATTTTGCCCCTGTCCGCGACAGCGAAGTACAAGCGGCAATCACCGCCTTTAGCAGTGAAGATATGCCTGACCGAGAGAAAGTGGCCGACCTCAAGTCTGCACACGAACTGCTCGGTGGGCCGCTGACCGTTGTCGATGTCATCAGGGCTCTGGCCCAGGCCGGTTATCAGGACACTGCCGCCAACATCTTTGAGCTGCAATGTCAACGGGCCATTGGGGATTATCTCCAGCCGGCGGCCATTTTTGGTGATAATTTCAAAGTGCTCAGTGCCCTGACCGATCCTAATGACTACCGGGGACCGGGAACGGGCTATCGCGTTGAAGGACAACGGTGGTCGGTGCTGCAGGATCTGCCCCAGGCATGGGAGCCGCGAGACTATCTTGAACAACTATCCGTCGACACAACATCCGGCTGGCTTACCGAAAAGCAGGCGGCCAAACCCGGCAACCAGCCGGAAGTTGTCATCGCAGTCAGCCCGGCATTTGGGACTCAGATCAAACGCAGCATTTCCGGCTTGGACTTGCGCGATGTGTTGGCGGCCCTGCTGAAAGGCGCAGATGGGCAAGGTCTTGCCTGTCGCATTGTGCGCATTTACCATACCGCGGATTGCGCCTTCATCGGCCATACGGGTGCAAAATTGAGCGGGTCCGGTGTTGCCGTCGGGATCCAGTCAAAAGGAACGGTGGTTATCCATCAGCGCGATTTGGATCCCCTGGAAAATCTGGAGCTCTTTCCACAGGCACCCAACCTTGAACTGGAAAACTACGGTCAGATCGGTCGTAATGCCGCCCGATATGCTCTGGGCAAACCCACCGCACCCGTTGCGGTCAAAATCGATAACACGGCCCGTCTGCGTCTCATCGTGCAAACAACGTTGCTGCAACACTTTGAAACATTGCAGATCAGGCGCGATCAGCCCCCCATGGAATTAACTTTTGCTGATTGGAGATAACCCATGCCGAACGATAACGTATGTACCTTCAGTGGGCGGACAGTGAGCGAACTTAGTATTGAAGAGGTTCTCGCCGGTAAGCTGACTGTCGAAGATTTTCGAATCAGCGCTGAAACATTGCGCTGCCAGGCGGATGCCGCCGAATCCGCCGGCTATCGGCAACTTGCTGAAAGCCTGCGACGCGCTGCTGAGCTCACCTGCATTCCCAATGAGCAGGTGCTGGAAATCTATAACGCACTTCGACCCGGACGAACCAGCCACGACCATCTCATGGCATGGGCCGATCGTCTCGAATCCCAGTATGAAGCGCCCCTGACCGCAGCCCTGGTGCGTGAGGCGGCCGGTGTTTATCTGGTACGCGGCGTGCTTAAACCGGAAAGTTGATATGCCGGGGGACTGGGATATAAATCATGGCCGTTGGCAATAGCGGTCATTCATTCCTTATCACCTGGATTTGAAAATAGGGTGTCGGGTGTCAACCCCGCCGGCCATTAAAAACCGTCCGGTCAAATCGAAAAAGAAACTAATAGTTCACCGCGGAGATCGCTGAGAAGAAAATTTAAAATAATCTCTGCGTGCTCGGCGGTCTCTGCGGTAAAATATTTTTTGGAAAATGGCACCAAATTTCATGAAGTATCATAAGGAAAGAGGAACATAAGAGCGGAAACCCAAAACCTCCCAAAAAATATTTATTTAGACAGGATTATCGGGGGTTTTTTAATTAGTACGGCTATATCCTGTCCATCCAGTTGATCCTGTCAAAAAAATAAATTTGTATTTCGTTAAGTTTCTTTTTAGACTAAACTGGCTGCTCTTCAGTCCAGCGGCGGGCCTGAACACTGATCCGCGATTATGGGGCAAAGCCCCTAATTTGATTCAAGAGATAATTGCCTGACGCACAATACAAATCCATTCGTCGAAGAGCTTTTGCCGGTTTTGTTCAACCCATTTTTCTCCGTTTAACTGTACCAGTTCCGTGATTCGAGTGCACAGTATTTTCAGCTCTTTTTCAGAGCCCGGAATATCCCGGGTACCCAAAAGTGTATACATTTTTTTCAGGCTGAGGGTCTTCATGACACCTCTCACGTAAAAACCGTACCCCCGTTTTTCCGGATCAACCGGGCTGTTTTTCCGAAAAATGGCATTTCGTATCACAGGGCTTTGAAATTATTAAAAAATAAGATATCATGTCTGATCCGCTTTAGTCAAGATCTACCGAACTGGCTTTATCCCGTCTAAATGGAATGATGGAATAACGGTACGTAAAAAATTCAAGCACCAAAATACAAATCTCAAATAAATACCAATGACCGAAATTCAAAAAATTTACCCTCCACGTCCTTCGCGTCTGCGGTGAATTATTACACAAAAAGGAGAATCCATGAGTTCTTTTACAATTGATCCTGAAAAATGCAATAATGAACCGCGGGTCAACTGGAAATGATAATTTCATGATGATCATCAAGGGTCGTTCGCCCTGTTTTTTATCCGGCATATCGATTGCTCGGGGATCTACATTTCATTCCAAACGGCGTGTTCGGTGCTTCAAACTTTAGTTCACTTATGATTTTTCCGGCTCCTCCGGGATAGGAGTTCTAATGCGATTTGCAATTTTCGGCGTCGGTGCCGTAGGCGGCTATTTTGGCGGTCGATTGGTTCAGGCCGGTGAGGACGTCACGTTTGTCGCGCGGGGCGATCACCTGAAGGTGCTGCGGACAAAAGGCCTGCGGCTGGACAGTGTCAGGGGAGATGTTGTTCTGTCTCCGGTGACGGTAATCGAAGACCCGGGCAAAGTCGGAGCCGTGGATGTCGTCTTGCTAGGGATAAAAACATGGCAGGTAGCGGAAGCTGCAAAAACAATCAAGCCGCTTATAGGTGAGGATACGATTGTACTGCCTTTGCAAAACGGCGTCGAAGCTGCATCCCAATTGTCTGAAGTATTGGGCAATAAAAACGTATGCGGCGGTTTAGCCAAAATCGTTTGCTACCTTGCAGCACCGGGGCACATCCGGCATACCGGCATGGATCCTTACATTGCGTTTGGTGAATTGAACAACAGACGCACCGCGCGCGTTGAAAAACTCCTGCGAACCTTGAAAAATGCCAACATAAATGCCGAAATAATGCCGGACATCACGGCTGCGCTTTGGCAGAAATTTTTATTTGTCGTTTCATGGGGGGGGGTCGGCGCCATTACGCGGGCGCCAATCGGCACGATTCTCACGGTATCGCGAACCCGCCGAATG
>JAJRVC010000273.1 GCA_024277475.1 Deltaproteobacteria bacterium | reverse complement strand
TATCCATGGGCACTGGCGTAAGTTTCCAATTCAGAAATGAGCAATTTTTTCTCTGAGCAAGGCCGCACAAGGGTTTACGTTGAGACGTACTTTTCGTACTTCGCAGACGTAAACCCGCGGAGAACGCCGCTCAGAGAAAAAGGGCCATTTATGGATGGAAACTAGCTCATTATCACAGCTAAATATAAACCAGGTTTTGTGTTGGCCGCAACTTTTTTATCATGACTTTTATTTAAGTATGAGTACGGAAGACTCACTGCTCTTTATCAGTCTGGCAACTTTGCTTTTTGGGAGAACTTTTTCTAGTATTGATTGCTTGCCCATCCAGAGGGCCATAAGCCCCCACCTGGCTTCCCGGGAAATAAAGGCCTCCAAAGAAGAGAGACCCACCAGTTCAATCCAGGGCTCAATATTGCGGCTCGTATAGTATTTTAGGATATAATCCAATTTGCGTTCGACATTTTCGTGTAATCCCTCACCTCCCGTTAACCCCACAATATCCAGCTAGGCCCGGTGCAGGGTTACCATCTGGCTGATCATCTCAAGGGATTCCTGGCTGACGAGGTCGTGATCCAGGCAACAAAGAACTCTCTTAATGGTGATTTCCTTTTTAATGACCCAAACCGAGCAAGCGGACAGGGTGGCTATTTTCTGGGGAATGCCGCCCCATTCTTCCCAGATGCAATCTTTGCCCTGCTCACAGCCGAGCACGATAAGGTCACTGCCGTCTCGCCCGGCTTCCGCCAGAATTTCTTTGACAGGATTACCCGGCCGAATAACCACATTGAAATCCTTGCGGCGGCTGCGCCCCACGTACAATTCCTGCCAGACACCGGGTTCGATTTGAAGCAGTTCGCATTCATATTTCAACTGCGCATAGGGAGATGTTTCGTCATCAAAATGGCTGAGAAAAACATCGCGATATTCATGCATAACCTTTGAAAAAGTCGGATCTATTGTTCCCCGACCTGAACCAGTTGACGATTTTTCATGGCCGCTCCTTCTTTTGGGTTGCACCCCTAAAAGGGTAATGTCGGCCCATGTATTCATAGCCAGTCCGGCCACCTGTCGAACAGCATGGGTGCTATACGGATGTTGGTCTACAGCAACAAGAATCCTCATCTTTACCTCCGATAATTATCGCCAATCAATCAGAATTGGAGAAGGGCAGCGGCTTAACAGATCAACTAGGGGGCTTTTCTGTATATTCTCGCGAGAAAGGGATGCCAGCACCAACCCGTAATCCCGCACCGGTCCTTCCAGCGACTGCGGTGTACCTTGAATTATCCGGATTTTTCTAGGCATTCGGTCTTTGTCTGACAGCAGTTTCTCGGCGGCATGCAGGCCGCCTTCCCCGGGGGGGAGCTCCTCTCGTCCGGCAGCATTTTCGGGTTTTTGAAACCTGCAGCAAAGTATATCCAGATCAACCTGGACCCCTTTAAATAGTTTTAGAAAATTTCGTAGACAGGGCTTCAAGTCGTTTTCTTCCCCTAAAGCCAAAACCCCCCTTTCCAGGCTGACCATATTTTTAACCAGCAAAACAGGGCAGGGAAGATTTCGATAAAGTATGGAATGAATTTTTTTTAAAAAATTCACCGGTTCAAAAGCATGCAAGAGACCTTCGGTGAAAAAATCATAGTCTGAAAGCCGCAGCTCATGCAGGATCTCCATATCCCTTTCCCCAACAACCATCTTAGGGTTCCCCAGCCCGGGGCATGAATCCTTTTCCTCCCTTATCAACTGGGAAATCCTGCCCAGATCCTTTTGAACCACCGCATCTTCCCAAGTTTGGCGCACCCAGCCGGTACCCGGCGTATGACCCGGTTCATCCGGTTTAGCCACATACAGTGCCTGCAGTCCCATGTCGGTCAATTTTACCAGTTGACAGACATAACGGATGGCGATACTGGATGCCAGGTCGGCTTCTACGGCAACTAACGTTTTGAGTAGACTCATTTTCAAACATCCTTCGATTTTTATTTATTCAAAAGACAGAGCACAATGATTCAATTTTTCGAAATTCAGCAGTTCGCTTGTTTTAAAATAGATAAAACGTAGCGTCATCAATATTCGAAGTTCGACGTTGGGCGTTCGACCTGCCCGCAATGCCTTGAAACTGGAGCAAGGAAAATTTAATTATTGTGATTCATAACTCAATGATTACGCTGACTCAACACACCTTGCATGGCAGACGGGTGTTCGACGTTCAATCAATTCACTGTTCCGGCCAGGCGGTGTTTCATGCGAACCCGGTTGCCGACAGCCAAAGCGGCTTAATGTTTCACACGAGCCCCTAAACCCTTCAACCCCTCCCTTTCCGATTTGCCGTCACTCTCCTTGTACATTTCTGCTGTCGCGATTACGGCCGTTGCCTTTGCAAATCACCATTGATGCCGATTTCAGCAGGGATAGTGGTGATGGGCAAAGTTACGGTGAAAGTGGACCCCGCGCCTTCCCGGCTGCTGACCCGGATGCGGCCGCCGTGCTTGCCGATAATACCCTGAGATACGCTCAGGCCCAGGCCGGTGCCCTTGCCTTTGCCCTTGGTGGTAAAAAAGGGATCAAAGATCGAGCCCAGGATGTGCCGCGGTATGCCACTGCCGAAATCGATGACTTTAACCGCCAGGTAACGAGGATCATCCGCCGGCACAATGATAACCTGGATCTTGCTCCCTTTGGGCGACGCATCAATGGCGTTTAATATCAAGTTGAGAAAGACCTGTTCCAGCTGCTGGCTGTCGCCGTGCACCCGGGGCAGGTTGCCTGCAGCCTGAAATTCGATTTTAATGCCCGAAAGCTTGATCTGGTTGGAAGCCAGTTTGATGGTTTCCTTGACGAGCTGCACCAGGTACAGGGGCTCCAGCTGGGAGCCACTTTCGCGCGCAAAGTCCAGCAGGTTGCTGATAATTTTTTTGGAGCGCCCCGCTTCGTTGACAACGTCGGTAATCATTTCTTTGCGCTCCTCGTCGTCCAGAGTGTCATAGTCTTCTAAAAGCATGTCGGCCGTCAGGGTG
>JAJRVC010000272.1 GCA_024277475.1 Deltaproteobacteria bacterium | reverse complement strand
GATTCAGGCCGGGCACAGGCTCCGATGATGGATCCTACGATATCTTTCTGGCTGAGAAAATCATTTCTCATAGAAAATCTGATCGAAAAGGATAATAACCAATGAAAGATCAAAAATCCCTGCTCATTGTCGATGACGATATCGCCCATCGTACCATGCTGCGAATTCTCTTAGACTGGCAATACGAAATTTGTGAAGCGGATGACGGCGCAACGGCGGTTAAAAAAGTAATTGAACGGCATTTCGACCTGGTATTGATGGATATCCGCATGACCGAAGTCTCCGGAATAGAGGCTCTCGATCAGATTAGATCAATGAGACCGGATGTCCCGATAGTAATGATGACAGCCTATTTATCTACTGAAATAGCCGATCAAGCTAAAGATAGGGGCGCTTTTGGTTGTCTTGGAAAACCCTTTGATTTTGATGAGCTGAAACTGACCATCGAGCGTGCAATACTCTCCTGGAGACCCCGGCAAAGGGCCATGCTTTAGTAATTCCGGCCTGAGGATATGAAAATACGCATTGATATTTTAATCCTCAAGTGGATATTTTTTACCCATCCAAGCCCCATTTCGCATACCCAGACCGGGAATTTTTTTTGCACCTGCGGTCACAAATTTAGAAAATAGAATTTTTTAACTACTGATTTTAAATTTTATTTAATATTATATCAATATGTTATGAATGTATATCACTGTGTGGCACAACGCTTGCAGAATCATTTAATACCATTCACAAAAAACAAACCTGGAGGTATGCTATGAAAATTTCCGCGCATAACAAAAAATCGGTTATTGACCCCGTTTGCGGTATGACAGTGGTACCTGGCGTTAAAACCGTAATTGCGAGCATTAACGGGGAAACCTACTATTTTTGCGCCGAAGGCTGTCGGCAAGCCTTTGAGGAAAATCCCAAGAAATTCCTCAATCCCAGGCCGGCCAAGAAAAAAGGAGTATGGGGTCGTTATCTGGAACGACTGGAAAAAGCTAGTGGAGGCAAGGCGATGAAATGTCACTGAGCCATGGCGTCACAAATGAAAATAGAGAAGATTTTTTGAGATCTGAGTTTTTGCCTCAATCATGAAACAGATAAATATTGTCCATTTTCAATTTTATCGTTCCGCCTTGATCCGGGAGTAGTGTATGCGAGGAGATATCCAAAAAAATTCGATACCGGCATATTCTGTTGCCGGGGAAATTGTTGAAAACGATGCACTAAGACTGCAGGAAAAAGATTTAAAGGCAGTCCCAAAATGCTGTGAACAACCGATGGGTTTCTCAAATCCGCGTGCCTATTTACTGGGCGTACTGGCCTCTTTTGCAATCGTAGGAATTTATTTGGGCATGAATACACTGACGTCGGATTGGTATTTTGCCAGGGTTCAGTTCAGTGAATACCGATGGTGGATCATTAGCCTTGCCATCGGGTTGGGGATCCAGGTAACCTTGTATACCTTATTGAGATCACATCTTAGCGGCAAAAAGAAAACAGCGGCCAATTCGAGCATGGCCGCTTCCAGCGGGGTTTCCGCTGTGGCAATGATGGCCTGCTGCTCCCATTATCTGGCAACGGTCGTACCGCTGCTGGGTGTGTCCTTTCTTTCCGCGACTGCAGTAGCCGGCCTGGCACAGTATCAACCTTACTTTTTCCTGGCAGGAGTCGTGTCATGTCTCTTTGGTATCGGGCTGATGGTACGCACGATGCGAAAACACGGAATGTTCAGGACCGGAGTACCAAAAGTGCTGATGCGCATCAGACCGGGTCGTCGTCGTACACAATTTCATAAATACGATAACATATAAAAATTTCGCTGTTGAGCACAGGGAGAAATTGTAACGTTTAATAATCGTCATGACCTCTGCGGTTAATTAAAAACCCCGGGAAACGTAACACTATTCGTGAATATATGCACCTATTTCATGTCTAAAGGAGAAACAAAAATGAAAATGGACAGGATATATGGAGTTTTTGGATTTGCAGCGCTGGTGATAGCCGCCGTGACGGTCGGATTGGCGTTTGACGCCGGCGCCTATGAAATGAGATCAAACCGGGAAAACCGGGTGCGGGTGGATGTTAAACCGGTTCAGCTTACGCCGGGGCAACCCGCAAGATTTGAAGTGCGAATGAATACGCATTCAGAAAAACTCGGAGAGGATATGGTTGCCGTCAGCTCCCTTAAAGATAACGCAGGGCGAGTATATCAGGCAACTGCCTGGCAGGGATCAGGGCCCGGTGGGCACCATCGCAAAGGTGTCCTGGAGTTTCCGAAACTGGAGGGCAACACGGAATCGATCACGCTCATTATTCGAAAGGTCGCCAAAGTACCGGAGAGAACCTTCGAGTGGTCGGTGGAGCGTTAAAAAACAATGAACACTGGGGGGCCAATTTTTTCGATTTTCGCTTCTTTTAAAGGGATACCGGCAGTGGGAGGCTGCTGTTCCGTCCCGGGTAAGACAATAAACTGCCCCAAAATCAATCGATACCTGAAAGCAGGTGAACTCGACTGTGTTTGAGGTCGGAAAAAACTAAAAGGAATAAAAAATGATAAAATTACTGCTAGAAAAAATTAAAACAAATCATACTTTGGCTATGATCCTTTGCTGTGGAATTCCGATAGTTGGGATACTGGTTCTCTCGGCATTTGGCATACTGGGATCCTGGGGCTATTATGCCCTCCTCATAATTTGTCCTGTCGGGCATCTGCTGATGATGCGGGGAATGCATTCAAATTCAGCAGAAACCACCATGGTGCCACAGCAGATCGAGTATAAAAATGACGAATCTTGAAATCAATGCCGATAAGTTTCGTTATTGATTTCAAAAAAAAAGCCCGAATAGGGCCCGAGAGCGGTCAAAGCTGGAGATCTAACCATGTGTAACCTGATTTTTTTCATACCTTTTTTTGCGTTACCGGTTTTTTGGATATACCCGTTTAACACCGCGTTGACGATTTATCTGATAATCTGCGGGATTTGCTTTTTAATCTATTTGAAAATCTATCAAGCCATGCGGATGAAACCCTGGAATGGTAAAGAGGCCATGGTGGGCCGGACAGGTCTGGTGATTCAGGACATCAACCCGGAAGGTAAAATCCAATATGCTACCGAAATTTGGAATGCGATTGCGGATGGGAAAAAGTTTTCAAAAGGGGACAAAGTTATAATTCGTGGATTTAGTTGGGGATTGAGAGTGCTGGTACAAGAAACACCTGTAAAAAAAATGACGGGAAAGAAGTGATGGTCAATCAAGGGCGTTTTATGATTGCATGCCTGATTCTCCGCCTTCGGTGAATCCGGGGTTAGGCTTCGATCACGAATATCACCGAATTATATAAAATTCTTGATTTTATACCACAAGGTAGGTATAAAGGAGAAACTTTATTCATGAATAATTGCATTAGTAAAGGCGATTTGGCTGTGAGCGGAATATATCAAAGGAATGTATTGAGTATTTTGAATAAAAAAAATCTCATCATAGTTATCAGCATCGGCATTCTTGTGGGCAGCATTGCGGTTATCACATTGTGCTCATCTTATTGTGTTTCAGGTGATCTCGGCCTCAATTCCCCCAGGGACGGAAGCTGTCCCTTTTTATACCATTCATTTGTCCAGACTGCCATTGTGTTGTCCGCTCTTTTTGTTTTGCCTCTGTCCGGTCTTTTTTTTGTCAGAGACAGGCAATTCATACCACCTGGAGCCTATCGGGCCCTCTTTAAGCCTCCTCGATTTTCTTACTAAATAATCATGACCAATTCATCGGAATAATTTCATATTGTCTCAGACAGCCCGAAAATTTCATGAATTTGTCCTCTTTTTTAGCATCAACGCGTGTTTTCATGAAAATATAGCCTGTGCTTTGCGGTCTTAGGATAACGTCTTATGAGGATTTATGAGAGATAAGGAACAAAAGATATTTTTTCGAAAATTTGCGTTAACCATTGCTGTGTTGGTTTTTGTCGGCTTTTTGGGGTTTTTAGTATGGGGCATACTAAACAAGAAACCCATAACCGGACTTAGTGGCATCACCATGGTAAATCGTTCGGCACCTGACTTCACCTTGACGAGCTTCAGTGGAACCACGATTTCTCTGGCGGACCTGAAGGGCAAGCCGGTTGTCATAAACTTCTGGGCATCCTGGTGTCCCCCCTGCAGGCTTGAAGCCTCGCTCATGGAAAGAACGTGGCGAGCCTATAAGAATCGTGGCGTAATCTTTATTGGGGTGGATATCCAGGACCGGAAGGAAGATGCCCTGAACTTTATCCGGGAATTCGGTATCACTTATCCCAACGGACCGGACCCGACCGGAGAGATCAGCATCGACTACGGAGTTTCAGGTCTTCCGGTTACTTTCTTCGTTTCCAGAGATGGAGAGATCGTTCGTCGCTGGGTTGGTGCCATAGAGAAAAGCGTGCTTATCAGGTCAATTGAGGAAATCATGTAATGACTGCAATACAGATCTTTCTGGCCAACTGGATGAATGCTTTGGCCGTCTTGCTTCCCTTTGGGTATTCTTTCGGGGCAGGTATGGTGTCAACAGTTAATCCGTGCGGTTTTTCCCTGCTGCCGGCGTATCTATCTCTCTATCTGGGTGACCGGGATGGAGGTACTGCATCCGGAAATTTTTTACTCAGAGGTGGCAGAGCGCTGCTTATTGGAACAGCGGTGACCTTAGGATTTACGGTCCTTTTTTCCTTTGTCGGCGTGATCATCTGGGCAGGGGGCTACCTTCTCATGCAGTATCTGCCCTGGCTCGGTTTGTTCGTCGGGGTTGTCCTGGCTTGCCTCGGCCTATTTTTACTGGCTGGAAAATCAGTGCATACGGCGCTTCCTGCCCGCCTTGCGAACCTGATAGGCACTCCTGAATCTCAGGGGTTCAACACCTACTTTCTCTTTGGTATCGGGTATGGGATGGCCTCTTTGGGTTGTACGCTCCCCGTATTTTTGGTGGTGGTGGGAAGTGCTATTAAATCTCAGGGCTTTTCAAACGGTCTTTTTCAATTCTTCAGCTATTCGCTGGGAATGGGAGCTGTGCTGACATCGCTGGCTTTAAGTCTCGCTGTCTTCAAAGGAGGGCTGGCAACTTATTTGCGCCGCGTCTTACCCTACATGGGCCGAATTGCAGGTGCCTTGTTGCTGATATCCGGATTCTACCAGATGTACTATTGGATAACCAAAGGAGGAGTGTTCCTATAAAAATGAAATACAAAATCATCATTATCGGATTGGCGCTTTTAACCCTGCCCCTGTCAGGCCTGTCGGTTACGGCCCGGAACCTGGAAGAAGAAGCCTTGCAAAAGACGGCCAGAGAAATCTACAGTCTTATTATGTGCCCTCTCTGCGCGGGTCAAACCATCGCACAATCCAGTAACGAAACCAGCAGTCAGATGCGCGATCTGGTCTTAAAAAAGCTGCGCCAGGGCAAAACCAAAGAAGAAATATTACAATACTTTGAAAGCCGTTACGGGGAACGAATCATGGCTAAGCCCAATAAAAAGGGATTCAACCTGATATTATGGTTTTTGCCATTCGTATTCGTCGCCCTCGCGGCCATTGGAATATATTTTCTGATTCGTCACTGGTCTACCAGGGTGCAGGCGACACCAGGCGCCCATTTTGATGAGGACCGGTTCTCCGAATACAAAGAGCGTCTGGAAAAAGAATTAAAGCAATTCGGCGAAGGGTTATAGGACCTAAAGTGATCGGTTCAGGGTTCAACGTTCACGGTTATCGCTCTTCGTTGACCCTGCTCGTGGACGAGCTGATACTTTTGGCCTCCCGACGTGGCACGGCAGGTCAGAGCTTTATACGTTGAATTTGCAACCGGGCGCAAAGTATCCGGATTTGTATGGCAAGAATTAACGGTTCAGATTTGACGTTAACCCTGAACCTCTGAACCTTGAACCCCTGAACGGTTACAAAAGGAATATTACTATGGCAAAAAAGAAAAAAAAGAATCTACCGAAAAAACGTACCACCAGACCCAAGCAAACGGCACCGGAGACAAAAAAGAGGTCTAAGTACCCTTTGCTCGCCTACATAGCGGGCGGCGTTCTGGTTCTCACCGGTGCCTATTTTATATATCAGGGAGAAAAACCTTTAACCCAATCCCCTGAACTCACAGAATTGAAAAAGGAAAATATCAACCTGCGAGAGAATAGACCGACACTATTGCCGCAGAGGTTTTCCGGCAAGGTCAGGAGCGCGTACGAGATAGCTCGTGCGATACCGGAGGTACTAGATCGTCTCTATTGTTATTGCCGATGCCGGGAAAATTTCGGCCACAAAAACTTGCTGAGCTGTTATGTCGATACGCATGCATCCACATGAAATATCTGTACAGATGAGGCGCAGTTAGCGTCTCGAATGCACGCCAAGGGAGCAACTGTAGCGGAAATTAGAAATGAGATCGACCGAAAATTCGGTTCGTAGTAATAGTTCACCGCAGAGTTCGCAGCCTCCGGCCTCTCCGAGCTGTAGGCTCGCTCTACGAGCCGGAAGCCATAGGGCCTACTAATGGCCTACGCCCCGGCGGGAGAATGCTGAGAAAGAAAATTTAAAATAATTTTTGCGTACTCGGCGGCTCTGCGGTGAGATACTTCTTGGAATGACATTAACTCAATTCATAAGCCACCCCGACCTGTCGGGATGAGAATTTAAAAGGTTCTACCGTTACCGCGAGGGCATGCTTGACGGGTGCAAATCTGATCGATGCCGGCGGCTTATGATTAAGGAAGAGTGGAATGAAACGCAAGTCATTTGTGCCACTGATTTTTTATCGATGATGCCCATGGCCGCGAGCTTTGCACAAAACCCGGTATCCGTCATTGACTCGCTTGATATTGAAATTTGGCCTAACTATGACAAGACGTCCGCCCTGGCTTTGATGACCGGCACACTCCCGGGAGATACCAGGTTTCCTGCCGCGATCACCCTACCTTTGCCTGAAGCCGCCCGACTCAACGCTGTTGCCCGCATTTATCGGCGACAAGTTTACCTCCTCCAAATACCAGCATCCAAACCCCTGCATTACCCGCCGCGCCAAGTACTGGCTCCGGCTTCAACTGGGCTTTAGCGGCTGTTGTCAGCGGTGGTTTCATCCTCTTAGTGGTCTTGCTTGATCTGGCAGACTACCTCCCGTCGTCCATCATCTTACATCCGCAAGTCTGATGATTCAGGGGCTGAAAAGCAATCGCGGGCTGAATTCTGCCGCAATTGTGGGAAACCCGTCGAGGATGGTGAGAGATTTTGCAGTGGGTGCGGCTTAGAATTATAAGATGCTCTATTCTATGTTGAGCGGTTCAGGGTTTGGGGCCCCGCCCTTTGGGCTTCGACCCCACAAGCAATGTTCCAGGTTGAAAAACCTCAGCCATCTCTTATCTTTATCTTTTTGCAGTTACCAGTGGGCATTTACATGTCGGTACCTGAGAATTTTTCGGTCCTTTGTTAGAAGGGTTAAATTATGGATCCTCGCCGTGGCCACAATGATTTGATCAGCCGGATCTTTATGGAAATCGCCTGGAAGGTTGCATGATTCTATTGCGATTTCGGGTGATAATTCGATTACTTTTAGACCACTATTTTTGATCGCATTGTCCAGCCATAGCTTGGGCTCAATTTTCACATTAATACGCCCCTTGACCACCATCATTGCAAATTCCCAGATGGAAATTGAGGCGATTGCACGTTGATCTGTCAGGGTTTTTTTTATCCGTTTTTTAACGTCATCGGACAGAAGCGTAGTTGCGCTATGCGACCAAATCCAGGTATGCGTATCCAGCAAGATCATTTTTTAGTCAAGCTCCCAGGCTTTATCATCGATTACCGGTTCGGTTAGATCACCAATGGTTTCAACTAGGCCCTCCATCGCACCAAGCAGCGGGTCTTTTTCTTTTTGTCGGCCAATGTGAACCAGCTTTGCTATCGGCTCACCGCGTTTGGTGATGACAATCTCCCTGTGGGTTAGCTTGACTTCATCGAGGATCTTAAAGCAGTTAGCGCGAAACTCTGCAGCGTTGATCTCCATATACGCATCACCTCCTTTATGTACATATAAATACGTACGTTTTAAAAGTCAAGCCTTTTATAGAATAGACATAATAAATAGCGTATCCGTATAAACGGCTGCCGTGCCGAGGCAATACTGGACTATTCAACGGGAGGTTGGTGAAATATCGAGAGAAAAGTTGATAATTTCAAAATTTTCGTAATTCCTCAATTTGAGCAAGTGTTTATCTCCGGTGATTAAAAAATCCGCTCCCGCCTCTAAAGTGCATTCTAAAATACGGTTATCCGGGTCATCCGCTACCACTGCCAAGGGGTGGTTTCCAAGACGGTTGCCAGATTGCCGATGGACGTAATCAACTGAGAAATTTTCTGTTTCTCCCAACCCAATCCCTTAGCGGTCATCCGCAGATTCCCACTGTCCTGTCTAAAAAACCCCATTTCAGGCCGGAATACAGGCAAAAAAGTTCCCTGACAGGCCAGCCTGTCAACTTTATGCCAACGACTGTCCATTATAAGCCGATATAAGCCGAACAATGGCTTCCTCCAGCCCAGGTAGCCGCAATTCGTGTTGTTTGAGCTAACTAACTCAATTCATAAGCCACCCCGACCTGTCGGGATGAGAATTTAAAAGGTTCTACCGTTACCGCGAGGGCATGCTTGACGGGTGCAAATCTGATCGATGCCGGCGGCTT
>JAJRVC010000271.1 GCA_024277475.1 Deltaproteobacteria bacterium | reverse complement strand
TGAGAAAAAAGGCATCGATCCGCTGGTTTATCGTTTTGCGGCCTTTCAGACACACTACCGCAAGCCCATGGAATACAGCGAGGAGAGCATTCAGGCCTCCCGCAACGGGTTGCAGCATTTACGGAACCAGGTACGGCAAGTGGCCCGGAACGGCGCCGGTCAAAAAGGGACCGTAATAGACGAGTATAAAACCAAATTTTTAGAAGCAATAAATGATGATCTAAACATGCCCAGGGCCATGGCCGTTGTTCAGGAAATGCTGAAAAGCAGCAACGCGGGTGCCGATAAACATGCCACTATTATAGATTATGACCGTGTGCTGGGGCTTAGCCTCGACAGGGTGGACAAATCAGAAGCGTTGCCGGAAGAGATCAAGCTATTGGTTTCAGAACGACAGGCTGCTCGGGCTGCCAAAGACTGGACCGCCTCCGACCGGCTGCGTGACATGATCCAGGATCAGGGGTACCTGGTACAGGATACAAAGGAAGGGATGCAGGTCATAAAAAATAATTAATCGTTTCCAGGTTCGGGGTTCAACGTTTAAGGTTAAGGACAAAGAAGGCATTAAAGACCCGGAGTCCTGGTTAAGAATGCTCATTTTCCCGAATAATTATCAATTTGGCTCCAATTCTTGGATTTGGCCTGACCAAGCGGACACTTTTCTTGTAAATAAGAGCCATTTTCAATGAAAATATACAGCAAGATAATATGGGTATCTGTTGTCACTGCAATAACGTTGGTGTTGTCAGTGCCTGCGGTCGGCAGGGTAGCGGTATTTGTCAGCATAATCCCTCAAAAATATTTTGTGCAGCAAATTGGTAAAAACCTGGTGGATATTCAGGTGATGGTTCAACCCGGAGCAAATCCGGCTACTTATGAGCCCCGGCCCAGACAGATGGCCGCCATCGCCAGGACCCAGCTCTATTTGTCTATCGGCGTGCCGTTTGAAAACGTCTGGTTGAACAAAATCGTTTCATTAAACCCGAATATGAGGGTCGTGCAAACAGACCATGGGATCCCCAAAATCCCCATGGCTGACCACCATCACCACAGGCGGAAAGCAGATCATCAGGAAGCGGATCAGCATCCTGAGAACGAAGATAGACAAAACGAAAATCGACGGGATTCCGGCATGCCTGACCCCCACATCTGGTTATCTCCACCATTGGTGACGATTCAGGCCCGTACGATTCTAAATGCGCTTCAAAAGGTTGATCCGGTCCATCGTTCTGATTATGAGGCCAATTATAAAGTCTTCATTTCTGAGATTTCGAAGTTGGACGTCGAACTCAAGAGTATGTTTCGCGGCAAGCATGGACTGCAGTTTATGGTATTCCACCCAGCCTGGGGCTATTTTGCCGACACATACGATTTGAAACAGATCCCGGTAGAAATCGAAGGTAAGAATCCAAAACCGGCTCAACTTAAGCAAGTGATAGAATGGGCCAAGCAAAACGATATTAACGTCATTTTCGTGCAGCCGCAATTTTCCGCTAAAAGTGCTGAAGTTATTGCCAGGGGCATCGGCGGACAGGTCGTTTTGGCTGATCCGTTGGCCGAAGAGTGGGCCGAAAATTTGCGCAAAGTGGCCCGAGAAATTGAAGCTGCTTTGAGGTAAAGAACCCCTATGGACAAAACGATTATTGAAACGCATAATCTTAATTTTTCGTACCGCCAACAACCGGTGATCCGGGACGTAAATCTCAGGATCCAATCGGGTGATTTTATGGCCATGATCGGTCCTAACGGCGGCGGGAAGACGACCCTGCTGAAACTGATGCTGGGCCTACTGAAAGCAGATTCGGGCCGTATTCGAATTTTTGGTAAACCGCCGAAAAACGTATCACACCGCATCGGTTATGTACCTCAGGATGTCCACATCAATCAAAACTTTCCTATCTCCGCATCGGATGTGGTTTTAATGGGGAGATTGAAGCCCGGCAAGGGATGGTCCCGGTATTCGAAAGAGGACCGCATGGCTGCACTGCAGGCCCTGGAGCAGATTGGGATGGGAAAATACCGCGATGACCGGATCGGTGAATTTTCAGGAGGCCAAAGACAGCGGGTTTTCATTGCCCGCGCACTGGTAACGGTTCCCGATATCCTGTTTTTAGATGAACCTACAGCCAGTATTGACACCAAAGGGCAGAATGAGTTTTACGCTCTCTTAAAAGAATTAAATGATAAAATAACCATCATCGTCGTCAGTCACGATTTGATGGTGATATCCAGATATGTCAAATCTGTGGCCTGTGTGAATCAGCGTGTGCATTACCATGGTCATGCGGAACTCACCGGAGAAATGATCGAGATGATGTATAACTGTAAAATCGAAGAGACTTGCCCCGTCGAATTGATTGCCCACGGCTTGCCGCATCGGGTGTTGGATAAGCATGATAGTGAATAGAAACGTATTGCCGAAAACCTTATTTCGCAGGTTAAGGGAGGCGGATTCGGTATTCAAGTGTGTGGTTGGTGTCAGGTTACAAGGTGCCAGGGCATTTGCAGGCGATCTAATCTGATACTTTTCGTACTCGTACTCGTGCTCGAAATCAGACTTTTATCGAGGACGAGTACGACGACGATAAAGTCCGTGCTCTCCAAAGGCGTGTGGAACTTCACGAAAATGACATTGGATTTCATGAAGTTTCATATGGAAATGAAATAAGTGAAAAGACCATGATTGAAGCACTCCAATTTGAATTCATGCGAAATGCCCTGTTCGCAGGGCTGCTGGCCAGTGTAATTTGTGGTATCATGGGAACTTTAGTGGTGGTCAACCGGATTGTGTTTCTGTCGGGGGGAATTGCTCATGCAGCCTTCGGCGGCATTGGACTGGCCTTTTTCTTCGGATGGAATTACATGGTGGGAACGATCGGTTTTTCCCTTATGGCGGCCGTAATAATGGCGGCCATCACATTTAAGGCGAAACACCGGGCCGATACTATCATTGGCGTGATTTGGGCGATCGGAATGGCGATCGGAATTATTCTGCTGGATTTAACGCCGGGCTATAATGTCGATTTAATGAGCTATTTATTCGGCAGTATTCTGACGGTACCTGATTCCGATATCTGGATGATGCTTTGCGTCGGTTTGGTGATTGTTGGAATCGCCTTTTATTTTTATAATGACTACCTGGCGCTGTCCTATGATGAAGAATTTGCCCAAATAAGGGGAGTTCATGTAAAAAGCTTGTATTTCCTTATGATTATCATGCTGGCTGTAGGAATTGTAATGATTATCCAAGTGGTCGGATTAATTCTGGTGATAGCGCTACTGACGATTCCGCCGTATATTGCCGAGAGATATTCGACGTCTCTGCTTAAAATGATGATTTTATCCAGCATATTGAGTGCAATTTTCACCGTAATCGGTCTATGGCTTTCTTATGTATTTAATTTGACCTCCGGTGCATCGATCATTGCAGTAGCGGGGATCGGTTTTTTTATCTCATTGGGTCTTGAACGCTTTCGGCCGAAAATTTCCGGAAAATCGATTTAATCGGAAGGTTTAGCCGCATTTATTGAAGCCACAGAAGTGGCACATCATACAGCCTTCCTCAAAGCTGATGGTTTGTCCGCATTCCGGGCATCTTTCTCCCATAAGGCTGTACTGGCGTTTATGGCTTTTTGGGGCATTTTCACCGGTCAGGTAGCGTTTTTCCAGTACCCGGGAGATTGCATCCGGAATGGACAACACCAGGCCGCCATCTTGAAAAATGGGATATTCCCCGCCGATGCCTTTCAACTGATCGACAATTTTATCGACCTTAACGCCTGCTCGCAGGGCCAGGGAAACCAGACGGCCGATGGCTTCTGTTTTGGCCGTGGTGGATCTCCCCG
Organism: Deltaproteobacteria bacterium; assembly: GCA_024277475.1. Next base: position 18,486 of record JAJRVC010000271.1, on the reverse strand, counting down.
ATTTGCCGATGGTGGCAAACACTTCGAAGGGTTGGCCATCAAATTCGGTTACGGTCACATAGAGCTGGCCGTAGCCGGTTTTAATTTTAGTGGTAAAACCGCTCAGGGTCTCCGGCCGTTCCTTGACAGCCGTCATAAATCCGTCTTCTTTGCTAACTTTTTGAGTAAACGAGAGAACCTGGTTTTCCTTGCTGCCGTCCCGGTAAATGGTTACACCCTTGCAGCCCAGTTCAAAGGCCAGATCATATACTTTAGCGACATCCTCTTCGGTGGCATCGTGGGGCAGGTTGACCGTTTTAGATACCGCATTGTCCGTATGCTTCTGAAAAGCAGCCTGCATGCGGACATGCCATTCGGGTGATACATCATGGGCGGTTGCAAACACCTGGCGCACGTCTTCGGGGATTTCCATAAGTTCCCGGATACTGCCCGTCTTGGCAATGGTATCCATTAAGTCACGGCTGTAAAAACCTCTTTCGACGGCCACTTTTTCAAAATAGGGATTTACTTCCAGTAGTTTGTCATTATCCATGACATTTCGCACAAAGCTCAACGCGAATAAGGGTTCGATACCGCTGGAACATCCTGCGAGAATACTCAGCGTGCCGGTGGGAGCGATGGTCGTTGTGGTCGCATTACGATACTTGATGCCCCGGTCCTTGTAAACGCTCTGATCGTAATTTTCAAATACCCCTTTTTCCTCCGCCAGGTTGCGGGAAGCGTCATGGGCGGTTTCCTGAATGAAGTGCATAACGGCATCGGCGGTTTCGAGGGCTTCATCGCTGTCATAGGGGATGTTCAATTGATATAGCAAATCGGCAAAACCCATGACGCCCAGCCCGATTTTACGATTGCCGCGTACCATAGCAGCGATTTCAGGCAGTGGATACTTTGAAACATCGATGGTATCGTCGAGAAAACGAACCGACAAGGTAACAATTTCTTTTAATCCCTTGTAATCAATCATCGGGCCATCTCCGTTTTCAATCACAAATTTGGCCAGATTGATGGAACCTAAATTACATGCTTCCAGTGGCAGCAGCGGTTGCTCGCCGCAGGGATTGGTGCTCTCGATTTCACCGAGGGCCGGAGTGGGGTTGTCGCGGTTGACACGATCCAGAAAGATGATACCCGGATCACCGTTTTTCCATGCCTGTTTTACCAATGTACGGTAAACCTCGGCTGCATTCAATTTGCCGACGTTAGTCTGATCCCGGGGATCGATCAAATCATACTCCGCTTTATCAGCGGCTGCTTTCATGAAGGCATCGGAAACACCCACGGAGATATTGAAATTGTTCAGGTCACGGTTTGCCTTTTTGCTGAAGATGAATTCCATGATATCCGGGTGATCCACTTTTAGAATGGCCATGTTGGCCCCCCGGCGGGTGCCGCCCTGCTTGACCTGTTCGGTGGCAGTGTTAAATATCTTCATAAACGAAACCGGTCCCGAGGCGACACCTCCCGTGGTGCCCACCATGCTGTTTTTCGGTCTTAGCCGGGAAAAAGCAAAGCCGGTGCCACCGCCGGATTTGTGAATGAGAGCCGCGTTTCTCAATGCGCCAAAGATGCCGTCCATGCTGTCTTCAACCGGTAGAACAAAACAGGCCGCCAATTGTCCCAGGCGGCGTCCGGCATTCATCAGGGTGGGGGAATTTGGTAAAAATTTAAACTCGGTCATGATTTTATAAAAGATCTCCTCCAGTTCCTTAACACGCTTTTCGTCGGCACCGTATTTTTTTTCAGCTTTGGCAATATGGCGGGCAACCCGCCTGAACATTTGCTCCGGCGTCTCGATAACTTTACCGCTGCTGTCTTTTTTCAGGTATCTTCTTCGCAGGACCCTTCCGGCGTTATCTGAGAGAAACAGATGGTTTTCAACAAAGATGGACTGGTCCAGCCTGATCGGTGAAGGTTTGGTCAATCCGTACTCCATCAACTTTGATTCAATCATCTTTTCGATAGAAGCAATGGTGATGGTTTGGAACTCCATCCGGGTAATTTCTTCCCGCAGGGAACGGCTGATGCCCATGGCTTTTTCCGTGTCAATGGGGTTGTTCCTGACCAGGATATCGGAAAACAGCTGGTCGTCCCACATGTGTTTGCTCAGATCAAAGCGTCCTTCGTTTGTAACTAAAAATTTGCCTTTTTGCCCCATTGAAGATCTCCCATCCAAAAAAATGCCTAAATTATTATAAAGTGCCCAATCCTCATTTTTATTAAACAGTAAGCGAACGGTTTTCGAGTGTATTTCGTTAAAACTCAAAACAGTTCAGCAGCAAGAAAAATACACCTTTTTTTAGAATTTTCAACCAAGGAATGTGACTAGGAGGAAAAGGGTACTGTATTAATTCAACCTGTTTAATTGAAAACACTTTAATATTACATACAACATATAGTATGTCAATAAAAAAAATACCGCAATATCTGCTTGCATTCCGGAAAATTCACCGAAAATGAGCGGACCGCTCCAATCTGTACCGCCACGGAAGCGGCAGCTGTAAAATATGTCGAAATGACCGGCTTTTATTTTGCGGGCAAGTTTGAGGCCGTTTTTAGCGATGATAATTTTTTACCATGAAGGCTGTTTACTAATAAATTGCGGCGTGATAAATAGAGCAAATATTGAATTTTTGGCATGATTTAGCTGTGTTTTCCGTTTGTTCCATTTGAAAATCGTGGAGAAACATCGAGCCGACCTGATGAAAAACTCGATCTTCATAACGCTGCGATGTTGACGGTCTATGCCGTGGAAAGAGGATTGGTTGATCGGTAAAATTGGAGGATTTCAACATTACCATACTTAAAATTCAATCTAACATCGGAATCCTGGTCCTATAGACCCGGGTATCTACTAAAAACAGGAGGGTAACTTATGTCGAAGAAAGAGATGGACTCAGCAAGGTATTCATTGAATCGTCGTAGTTTCATAAAGCTTTCGGTGGCCACTGCTGCCGGCGGCATCTGGCCCATGGTTCGGCCGGGGATTTCATGGTCGGCCGAGGGCGGCATTCTGAAGGTCAGGGATTATTCAGATATCAAAAGCCTTGATCCTGCGTACTTCCTGTCGGTTCCTGAAGAGAACATCAATGCCTGTATTTACAACAAACTGATCGCTTTTAAGCCGGGCCGGAAATGGGAGTGGGAATTGCAAGCGGCCAAGTCAATCCAGCAGGTCGACCCGACCCACATCAAATTTGAACTCAGGGATGGTATTCTGCATTCCGGCGGTTTCGGTGAAATGACCGCCGAGGATGTAAAGTACTCTTTCGAACGAGTTGCCGACCCGGCCAAAAAATCACCGAACATTGATGACTGGGGTCCCCTTGAAAAAGTCGAAGTGACCGGTAAATATACCGGAACGATCGTATTTAAATCACCGTTTCAGCCGGTCTGGTGGACGACCCTGCCGTATACGACCGGCAATATTATCTCTATGAAGGCCACCGAAAAGGTCGGCGGCAAATACGCCAACGATCCGCCGAGTTTCAGCGGCCCTTACATGCTCAAGGAATGGAAACCCAGTCAAAGAACGGTGCTGACCAGAAATCCCGTCTGGAAAGGACCGAAATCCTACTTTGACGAAATCCACATCTTCCCAATCGACGACGAGAAAACCGCCGAAATTGCCTTTGAAGCCGGGGACGTCGATTTCACCCGGGTGAGTATCTCCTCCCTCAAAAAGTACATGGAAAGCCCCCCCCGCGGTGGTAAGATTGAAAAGTTTCCTTCCCTCTACTGGCTGTGGATGGGTATGAACCAGGACAACGAAAAGCTCAAGGACATTCGTGTCCGCAAAGCCATCCAGCGAGCCATGGACAGAAAGACTATCGTAGACGCGGCCTATTTCGGATTCGCCGAAGTGGCCAACGGAAATGTGCCGCCCGGTCTATTGGGGCATCGGGAGAAATCATCCCTACCCGATAAACCCGACTACGTCGGAGCCAAAAAACTTCTGGCCGAGGCGGGATATCCGAACGGTATCGACCTGACGCTCGACATCCTGAACAAGTCGACTTACAACACCATCGCTCAAGTAATACAGGCCACCCTTGCTCCGGCCGGGATTAGAGTTCAGATCAATATTCACGACAGCGGTGCTTTCTGGGTTCTTGGAAGCGAACAAGACAGCGACCGCTGGAAGAGTATCCAGTTGATTGTAGGCCGGTTTTCCAGTGTTCCGGATCCGTCTTATTATACCAGATGGCATCTTTCCAGCCAGGTCGGTATCTGGAACTGGGAACGCTTTAGCAATGAGGAGTATGACAAACTGGATAAAGCGGCCCTGGGCGAAATTGACCAGGCCAAACGGGCGGCCATGTATGTCAGGATGCAGGACCTTCTGGAAGAGTCCGGCTGCGTTACCTTTATCACCAACGAAGTCGCTCCCGTGGTTTACAGGAACACCCTTAAGCCGGCGCTCCGTCCGGATGGTATCCCACTGCTGCGTGATTTCAGCAAGGCTTGATGCGGTTTTCATAAGTCAGGTCAGAAAAAATAGCCTGCAGAGCCTATCGGAACAGCGTATTGCACAGCCATCACTCATCAACGGGGAGCTGCTTACATGTGGATTTATCTGGCAAAAAGAACCGCCCTCGCTGTTGTCATCGTCATTACCGCCATCAGCTTGCTTTACAGCATGATACTGATGGTGCCCGGCGATCCCACCGCCGTTATTTTGGGACCTCGGTCGACTCCGGAGATGAGAGAGGCACTTCGTGCCGATATGGGCCTTGACAGACCGGCCATCATCCAGGTGGTCGGTTTTATTTTCAATGTTTTTCAAGGTGATATGGGAATCGATGTTTTCACCAATCGACCGGTTTCCAAAATTGTTTTTGAACAATTACCTTACACCGTTATTCTAATCATTGCCGGAATTTCCTGGGCGATAGTTCTCGGCATTCCCCTGGGGTGTTATTCAGCTATTTACCGCAACAGTTTTATAGATAAGCTGACGGGAGTTTTTTCCGTGGGAACCATCGCCATTCCCGCTTTTGTCATTGCGCTTTACGGACTTCTCATTTTTGCTGTTCAGCTCCACTGGCTGCCGGCCATCGGGGCCGGAGAGGAGGGAGACCTGTGGGACCAGATCAAACACCTGATTCTACCCGCCTTTGCCATAGGGCTGGGTTGGGTGGGGTATCTATCGCGTTTGATTAGGGCGTCCATGCTGGAAGTCTTGAGTGAAAATCATATACGTACCGTCCGTGCCTTTGGGTTGCCCGACAGGATCATTATTTTTCGCTATGCTCTAAAGCTGGCCATCCTGCCGACCATAGCCCTTCTGGGTGTCGGTGTGGGGTATCTGCTCTCGGCCGCAGTCTTTGCCGAAATCGTCTTTGCCCGTCCCGGCATAGGAAAACTTATTTACGAGTCGGTCTTAACCCGTAACTACCCCATCATCATGGGTAGCGTCCTGGTTACGACAATTATCTTCGTGCTATGCACCATGCTGGCCGATATCGTCAACGCGTTTCTCGATCCTCGTATGCGGGAGAACTTGTAATGGGCACGAAAAATAATTCCGCCGCCCGGGAGAGAAGGTCAAAATCCATTTCCCTTATATCCCGTTTCACGCGGGATCCGTTGGGTCTTTTCGGGCTGGTTCTGGTCGTGTTAATGGTATTGAGCGCTGTTCTGGCCGGTTGGATCATCCCCTATGAGCCCACTGCCCTGGATGTATTGCATCGTCTGGAACCGCCCTCTCTGGCGCATATCATGGGCACTGACCAATTGGGACGAGACGTTTTTTCGAGGGTTATCATGGGCGGCCGTATTGCCTTGAAAGTGGCTTTGGTGTCCATCTCCCTGGCCTTGAGCTGCGGGCTTGTACTGGGTCTTATCGCCGGGTACGGGTCGCCATGGGTGGACCGGTTGATGATCTTGTTCTTTGATACCATTCGCTCCTTTCCGACTATCATCTTTGCCCTGGCCGTGGTGACCCTGGTCGGCCCCAGTATGGAGACGGTAATCCTGGTGGTGATTATAACCACCATTCCAGTCTATGGCCGTATCGTCCGCGCCCAGGCACAGTCTATGAAGAACAATGAGTTCATCCTCGCCGAGCGATCCATGGGTGCCGGCATGCCCAGGATACTAGCCGTGCACATGCTGCCCAACATAATCGGTCCGTTGCTGATTATCGCCTCCATGGATATCCCGGCCGTGGTGACCCTTGAAGCGGGATTGAGTTTCCTGGGGGTCGGCGTCAGGCCGCCCACGCCAAGTTGGGGCAGCATTCTAAACGACGGGTACTCCTTTATCCGCAATACCCCATGGTTGATCATATCAGGTGGGATTCCGCTCATTCTGACCACTTTGGGATTTACCTTTTTAGGTGAATCGCTGCGGGACATCTTCGATCCCAAACTTAGGAAAGACTTTTAGATGACGAGCCCAATTCACGCCAGCGTTTTGGACATCCGCAATCTGTCGGTTGAATTTTCAACCAACCGCGGCCGTTTAAAGGCCCTGCGTGATGTGACGCTGACCGTACCCAATGAAAAAATCGTCGGGCTGGTGGGTGAAAGCGGCTGTGGGAAATCGACGGTCATTTTTTCCATACTCAACCTTATGGCTGAAAATGCGGTAATTACCGGCGGTGAGATCAACTTTGAAGATCATGACATCCTGAAGATGTCTCCCGCCCAGTTGCGCGATTTGCGCGGCGACCGGATTTCTATGGTCTTTCAAGACCCTATGGCTTCACTCAACCCGGTGTTGTCCATCGATACCCAAATGACCGATATCCAATTCCGGTCACCCATCAGTAAAGCTGAGAAACGCAAACGCGCCGCCGAGATGCTGAGCCGAGTGGGCATACCTGATGCCGCGCATCGGCTCAAAAGCTACCCTCATCATTTTTCTGGTGGAATGAGGCAGCGAATTTCGATTGCCATGGCCCTATTGGTCAAACCGGCTTTGCTGCTGGCCGACGAGCCGACTACGGCCCTGGATGCCACCCTGGAGGCGCAGATTGTGCACCGTCTGCGCCAATTGCAAAAAGACCTCAGTTGCTCGATCCTGTTCGTATCTCACCATCTGGGGCTGATCGCCGAGTTGTGCGATCAGGTGGTGGTGATGTATGCAGGTGAGGTGGTCGAAGCAGGCGATGTGCGGGATATCTTCCACCGGGCCGGGCATCCTTACACCGAGGCTCTGCTTGAGTGTGACCCGGCCCGAATTGAAGAAAAAACCCGCAACTTACCGACCATTCCGGGTGATATACCCGACCTGGTCAACCTTCCCTCCGGGTGCATTTTCGAAAACCGCTGCCCTAAAAGTTTTGAAAAATGTCAAACAACTCCACCGCCCCGCTACCGCATGAGTCCTACTCATGCGGCAAGCTGTTTTCTGTTGGCCGATGGAGGTGCGAAATGAGCGCATTGCTTCAGGCGGAGAATGTTCTGATTCGGTTTCGCAGCAAAAATCGGATCCGGGCCTTGATAGACCGTGACGACGACCCGTTCATAGATGCAGTTTGCGGCGTCTCCCTGGATATCCGGACGGGAGAGACCGTGGCCCTGGTCGGGGAAAGTGGTGCAGGTAAAACAACCCTGGCCCGTTCGATCATCGGGCTGGTCAACCCCCGGGAGGGCAGCATACGCTTTCAAGGCCATGAGTTGTGCGGCCTGTCAGACAGCAACTTCAAGCCTTTTCATCGGGATATCGCCATGATGTTCCAGGACCCCATCGGTTGTTTGAGCCCCCGGCTCACGGTCCGATATCTGGTCACCGAGCCGTTCAAAATCCATCAGATCAAAAACATTGAAGTCAGGGCCGAAGCCAAGCGGTTGCTGGAGATGGTCGGACTGACCGAGGCCTTTGCCGACCGCTATCCCCACCAACTCAGTGGCGGGCAGGCCCGCCGGGTCGGGGTGGCCCGAGCTTTGGCCCTTTCTCCCAAGCTGATCGTGGCTGATGAACCCACTGCCGGGCTGGACGTGTCAATTCAGGGTGAGATCCTAAATCTGTTGGCCAAACTCCAGGATGAAATGAAGATCAGTTTTCTGATCATCACCCACAACCTGTCCATTGTGCGCCACATCAGCGACCGCATGGCGATCATGTATCTGGGCCGGTTCGTAGAACAGGGGGAAACGGAGGAAGTCTTTTCTCATCCTCACCACCCCTATACCAAGGCGCTGCTGTCTGCCAACCCGAACCCTGATCCGGATAAACCAAAGGACCAGATCGAATTGCAGGGGGAAATTCCCAGCCTGATGAGCCGTCCCCCCGGGTGTGAATTTCATACCCGCTGCCCCTTTGTCCAAGATCGCTGCCGCATTGACGCCCCACCGGTCACCGAGGTTGTGCCGGGGCATCGGATCACTTGTCATTATCCCCTTTAACCGGAGGTATGCATATGTATAAGGCACTAACCGGCGCTACCCTCATTGACGGCACCGGAGCTGCGCCCATTGAGCAAGCCACATTGCTGATTAATGGGGATATTATAGAAGCCGTCGGCGCTAAAAATGAGATTCCGGTCCCGGCCGAAGCCGAAGTGATCGATATTCAGGGGAAATATCTGCTGCCCGGTCTGATCGATACCCACATCCACATGGACCTGCACGGCATGGCCGATACCTTCCAGGAAAATAGGGTGGAAGATAAGCTCAGAACCTTGAGAACCGCTAAAGAGATGGAAGACACCCTACGGGCCGGATTTACCACCGTCCGTAATATGGGTTCGGTCAATTATATCGATTTCGCTGTTAAGGCGGGCATTGAGCAGGGACTCATCAAAGGACCCCGCATCCTGACCAGTGGTCGGGCTATTTCCATGACCTGCTCGGGCACCGAATATTTTGCCGGTTTTTACCGTTTGGCCGATGGGCCGCAAGAATGCCGTAAAGCCGCCCGGGAGCAGCTCAAAGAAGGCGCTGATTTACTCAAAGTGATGGCCACCGGAGCCATCATGAATCCTGGTGGCGTGCCAGGTGCGCCCCAGCTGGATGTGGACGAAATAAAGGCTGTGGTGAAAGAGGGGGCCAAGTTGGGCAAGCATACCGCCGCCCACGCCCACGGAGCCCAGGGTATTAAAAATTCCATAATTGCCGGGGTGAGAACCATTGAGCACGGTACCATGGCCGATGACGAGGCCATCGCCATGATGGCCGACAAGGGCATCTTTCTGGTGCCCACACTGGTAGTGCATGAATGCTGGATTAACCATAGAAAAAATCAGGATATCCCGCAATTCATGTTGGAAAAAAGCAGATCCATCGAGGAGCAGGGGCGGGAAGTTCTCCACAAGGCCATCGCCGTCGGAGTAAGAATCGCCATGGGTACCGATGCCGGTACCAATTTCAACTATCACGGGAATAACAGCGGCGAGATCATCGCTTATGTGCAACATGGATTCATGACGCCCATGGAAGCCCTGCAGAGCGCGACCCAAACCGCTGCCGCCGCCATCGACATGGATCAGCTGGTAGGTACGCTGGGAAAAGGCAAGTTCGCCGATTGCCTTGTTCTTGAGAACAATCCGCTTGAAAATATAAACGGGCTGGCCGATCCTCAGAATATCACCATGGTAATAAAAGGCGGTCTGCGGGTTGAATAAAGCAGTCGACAATGACGATTTACACATAGATTGAGGTTCGGCCCTTATTGGGTTTTATCTGACAACCTGTTTGCAAAGAATTTAACAAGGCAAACCCAGTGAAAGAAAATAGGATATCCCCGCAATTGAGCATGTTGCCGGAAAAATCTATTGTCCGCATCCATGAGGCCAGCCTGGAAGTGTTGAACCGGCTTGGTGTCAGGGTGGAAGATCCCGTCATGCGGGAACAGCTTTACGGCAGCGGGTGTGTCATCGAAAAAGAACGAGTCAAATTCTCCCCCGGGTTTATTCATGATGTTTGCGCCGGTATCCGCCGTTCATTCACCTTGACCTACCCGCCGGGCATCGAAATTGAGTTGGGGTCCGGCAGTACGCTCTCCCACCCTACCGGCGGTATGCCCTTTGTTCTGGATATCGAGACCGGTGATCGCCGTTTAGGCCGGGCTCGCGATCTGGTAAACATGACGCAGTTGATCAACAATCTGGATCAGATCGATGTCAACTGCGCCATGCTTTTTTTGGACGATGTTCCTGCGGAAATCAATGAGATCAAACAGTGCGAAATTCTGCTGCGTTACAGCCGCAAGCCACTATACATACTGGTCGGATCTGAAAACAAGGCTCGGTATATTGTGGAACTCTTCCGGGCAGCCGCCGGACTGAGTATCAATCAACAGGAAGGATACCGGGGATTGGTGGGTATATCCCCGGAAAGCCCGCTGAACTATCCCCAAAGCATCACCGATGTAATGCGCGTCATCATCTCGGCAGGTCTGCCGGCCGTTATGTTACCCGCGCCCCTTGCCGGCTTTACCGCACCAATGACTATGGCCGGGGGGTTAGTACAGCAAAATGCTTCCATGCTGGCCTTTACGGCCATTGCCTCCCAGATTAATCCGGCTACACCGCTTATCTATGGTGCGCGATTGGCTTTTGTCAATATGCGGACCGGTAATTCCATCTGGGGGCTGCCGAATGTGGGTATGGCCGGGGCGTATTCGGTGCAGATAGCCGATTATTATGGATTTGTATCAGATGTGTACGGGCTGTCATGCAGTTCCTGTATCCACGACGCTCAGGCCGGATATGAAAAAATGGCCAACGGTCTGTTGCCCCTGCTGGCTGGTGCCGGTATGGTTTCCGGGTTTGGAGGGTTGGCCAGTCTTACAGTTGCTTCGTATGAGCAACTGGCCATCGATAATGAAATCATGCGGGTGCTCAGAAAGATCATCCGCGGGGTAAATGTCAATAAGGACACTTTGGCTGTAGACGTCATCGCTGCCGCAGCTGAAGATCAGCCCTACCTTCTTCAGGAACATACCCTAAAACATCTTAGAAACGACGAGGTGTTTATCCCTGAGCTCGGTTTTGACGATATGTGGGATTCCTGGGAAAATGCGGGTCAATGGGATATTCGGCAAAAGGCCGGACACAAGGTGCGTGAACTACTGAATTCCACTCCCGAAGATCTTCAACCCTATGAGACAAACGATATTTTCGATTCCATCATGTCCGCGGCCCATGCCGCATTAGTTAAACGTGAATAGCCGTTTCAATACAACCCCTTTTTCCAGATTGTGTCCCCGCTTTGCAGTTCTCATAGCAATCCAAGCAGCCAAAATCTTTTATTCTTTATTTGCAATAATGAGTATAGCGGATTTGGGTCATATTTGCTATATGATGGAAACGAATTGCTAAGCAAGATATTTCCACCCTCTAAGTAAAGGAGGAAATTTTATGAGCTGCAAAATAACAAATGCGATAGTACTCAGGTATCCCCCGATGGTCTTGATCCGGTCGGAACAAAAGCCTGGGGAAGGCGTACAGTTTAAAGAACCAAAGGAGGTCATCCATGATGCCTGTTGAAGCATTGCGAAATCGGCTTTACGTCCTTCTTTTCTTCCTGGTCGTTATGACCGGATGTTCACCCTTTAGCCAGGTTCAAACACGGGAAATAAGACCGTTAAGCCCCGAGGCACTGCCGACCGGAAATGGCTGGTGGTATGCTCGATTCCGTGTGAACTGGCCGCCGAACACCGACCCGGTCTGGTACATGGATCTATATCTTGCACATCAGGTCATACTACCTTTATTGCAGGCGTATCAAAACGACATCCAGCTGTGGCGTTTTCATCGCCGGGCCGCACGCGATGGTGCCGGTCGGCAGTTTAGCTTCATTTTTTATACTTCTCCGCGGACGGCCCGAAATATTTTTCAGACACTTCAACTGGACCCGATGGTAGGCGATATGAAACTTGCCGGCGTCATAGATGATGTTGTCTGCGATGACCCGGCCAGGCTTACCCGGCCGAATATCGAAGATACCAGCGACAAGAATTGGCCGGTTTCAATCCAAAAAGCCTGGCCCTATTACATCATGGGAGTGAGCCGGATGTGGTTGGATTTAATCGCCCAGATTGCGGACGATAACATGAAAAGCGATTCTCCCGCGTCAGTTAAAGAAATTGAAGCATTTTATAAGCAGGTCAATGAAACCATGACCGATTTATGGCAGAAGCAGGGGCGTCACGCCTTTATGCACCATTTAAACGCATTGTTCGAGTATAAGCCGCTGATATATTGGGAGAAGCGCTATCTGACCTTCTAACCGTATGAGCATCGTTTATCAAAAAATCGGCGGTTGGCTAATTCTTTGCGCCATCGGGTTAATACTGTATCCGGTACAAACCCTGGTCTTTCTGTTGACGGAGTTGATTCCAGCCCTGTCTCCTGAGAACTGGTCGGCGTTGACATCACCGGCAAGTCCTTACTATCATCCATTTTTAGCACCCCTGGTGATTGCCGAGCTGGTTGGGAGCCTATGTTTTCTTGTCTTTTCAATATGTTTGGTCGTGTTTTTCTTTCAACAGCGTAGATATGCTCCCAAATTGATAATTTTGTTTTTGGCCGGTAATCTCATTTTTGTAAGTTTCGATTATTTTGTCACAACTTTTATCATCATCCGTTCCAGTTCGATCAACGTGGATGCAACGATCAATTTCGTACGGACGGCTGTAGCCGGCCTGGTTTGGATTCCCTATTTTATCTTTTCAAAACGGGTTGGGAGGACCTTTGTTAAGTAGTGCTCGTCCACGAAGCCTTTTCTATCCATGGGCACTGGCGTAAGTTTCCAATTCAGAAATAAGCAATTTTTTCTCTGAGCAAGGCCGCACAAGGGTTTACGGTGAGACGTACTTTTTCGTACTTCGCAGACCTAAACCCGCGCAGAACACCGTTCAGAGGAAAAAGGGCCATTTATGGATGGAAACTAAGTAGATACCCGGCTCCAGAGGACCAGGTTTTCGAGGTTAGAATAAAGATTTTTTGTTGAAAAGAGCCCATGAACTCTATTTTCGCGAATGCAGTTTATCCGGGAAAATCAGTTGTCGTCAATTGGCGGGGGTTAGCTTTCATGGTTGCAAAATTCCAATCAGTATATATAATAAATTTAACCGTGAACGCATACCAATTTTACCATGGATCGAAATTAAAGGAGGATAAAATGGGAAATAGATTTCATCGAATAGTGTATTCAGTGGTACTTATTCTGCTGTCCGTGGCCGTCGGCGTCTGTTATGTTCAAGCTGGAGAAAAGCGCGACATGCAGGGCTGGGGCATAGATGATCCTTATAACAAACTATATGATGTGCGTGAATTTGAAAAAATCAGAGTCTGGGTAATACGTGTAAAGGAGGTTATCCCTATGCCCGGCATGTCACCGGGAACCGCCCTGGATGTAAGAGAGGGATCTAATGAGTTTGAAGTTCAGCTCTGTCCAACCTGGTATCGGAAACCCAGTGAAATTATGGTAAAGAAAAATGATCGTGTCAAACTAAAGGGCGTTTGGGCGGAGATCAACGGCAAGGATATTTTCATGGCTTCCAAAATAAAAAAGGATCCTGATTTTGAAATCATAAAAGTTCGTTTGACCAAAGATGGCACGCCTTTTTGGACAATGACGCCTGAACAACTTGCCATCGAAACGAAGAAGAATTAGGTTGTACTATGACGACAAAAGAATGGAACCCAGGTGAATTGCTTGAGATTTCCGGTAGTTTCTGGCAAACATGCGTGTTGCATACGGCCGTTGAGCTGGATGTGTTTACGGTTATTGGCGGCGCGCATTTAACCGGTGAAGAGATCTCCCAAAAGCTCAGCGGCTCTCAAAGAGGCTTGGAACGGCTACTCAATGCCCTGACAGCCATGGACCTTCTGGTAAAATCCAATGGCAAATTTACCAACAGCCCTTCGGCGAAGGCCTTTCTTGCGAAAGACTCTGCCAAATATATCGGGCATATAATTATGCACCATCGTCACCTGATGGAATCCTGGTTACACCTGGATCAGTCCGTTCAGTCAGGTAAGCCGATTCGTGACCGGACCTCGTTTAGCAATGAAGAGTGGCGTGAAAGTTTTTTGATGGGAATGTTCAACCTGGCCATGGGACTTGCACCGAAACTTGTTCCACTAATAGATCTATCTTCCAGTGGCCGTCTTCTTGATCTGGGCGGCGGTCCCGGAACCTATGCGATCCATTTTTGCCTAAACAATCCAGGGCTGAAAGCGACTGTTTACGACTTGCCGACTACCCGGCCTTTTGCGGAAGAGACAATAAAGCAATTTAAATTAGCGGACCGGATACAATTTGCAGCGGGTAATTATTTGAATGATCCCATTGAAGGCCGGTACGATGCGGCCTGGCTGTCACATATTCTTCACGGTGAGGGGCCCGATGCCTGCCGGACGATTATTCAAAAAGTAGTTCGGGCACTGGAGCCGGGAGGCTCAATCATCGTTCATGACTTTATCTTAAACAACAGTATGGACGGGCCTCTTTTTCCGGCCCTGTTTTCCTTGAATATGCTTTTGGGGACGGATTCCGGTCAATCCTATTCAGAAGATCAGATCATCGAACTGTTGGCAGCCGCCGGCGTAAAAAATATACGTCGGATAGCCGTGCAAAACCCCAATGATTCCGGGATTATTATGGGCGAAATTTAACGCTAAACCCGGCCGTAGTTGTACTCTCCAGCCACATCCGTCTTCACAAAATTCATAAATTCAGGAATTTCATTATGCCGCAGATGATTAGCATTGTAGGTCGATCACAATCCGGTAAGACCACGCTCATTGAAAAATTGATTCCCGTGCTTAAACACAGGGGTTATAAGGTTGGAACAATCAAGCATTCCCATCATATTTTTGATTTTGATAAAACCGGCAAGGACAGCTGGCGCCACAAGGATGCCGGAGCTGAAACCGTTATCATCGCTTCACCGGGAAAAATCGCCATGGTCAAAAACGATTTTCAGGGAAGTCTGGATGGCCTGAAAATTTTTTTTGATGATCTGGATCTTGTAATTACCGAAGGATATAAAAAAGAGGATAAACCCAAAATAGAGGTTGTTCGGGCAGCCCGACACACCGATGCGCTCCTTAAAACCGACAAACATCTGGTTGCCGTGGTCAGCGATGTGGAACTTGAACTGGAGGTCCCTGTATTTGGCTTGGAAGAGGTTGATCGGCTGGCGGATTTTATAGAAGAAAAGTACCTTTTATGATTGAAGATTCAAGTATGTTTGAGGGTTTACCATGGCCGGCATTAATTCCCGGCACCCTGGTAAAGCGCTATAAACGCTTCTTAACCGATGTGAAATTGAACGGCGGCGAAATGGTCACCGCCCATTGTCCCAATACGGGCAGCATGAAAGCCTGCTGTGAATCGGGCCGGCAAGTGTATCTGTCCTTTCACGATAACCCCAAACGACAGCTGAAATACACCTGGGAACTGATCGAGATGCCCACTTCCCTGGTGGGAGTCAACACCCTGGTTCCCAATCGGCTGGTCTTTGAATCCGTTAAAGCCGGTGTAGTGCCGGAACTGTCCGGCTATGAGACGGTTGCGCGCGAGGTGAAAATCAGTGCCCGTTCCCGCATCGACCTGGCCTTGAGCGCTGTGGGTCGAAAGCACTGTTATGTCGAAATTAAAAATTGCACCCTGGTCGATAACTGTGTTGCACTTTTTCCCGATGCCGTGACCTCCCGGGGGCTTAAACATATCACTGAGCTTCAGGCGATGGTGGATTCCGGATGCCGCTGCGTAATGTTTTATTTTATTCAGAGAATGGACACTGCGATTTTCAGACCAGCCGATCATATTGATCCCGCGTATGGAAAGGGTTTGCGGCGTGCCGTCAAAAGAGGGCTTGAAATTCTGGTCTATGATGTCGCCATCGATTTGAACGGGATTAAATTGAACCGAAAAATTCCGTATGAACTTTAGGAATCCAGAGCGTATCATTTTATAAGATAATTGCTTATAATAAATTTAGTACGTTATCCGGAAATGAAAGCCGCTTCTTTTCGAATTCGCTGGAGCTGACTTTGGCGTTACCCTGTCAATGCTGCAGTTCCGTTTGACTTTAATAACCAATTGTACTAAAAAAAACAGTCTTGTATTTGCATTCCGCCGAAAAAAAACAAAGTGTTATCGAATCGTTGAAGTGGTCCATCATGTCGGAGTTCTTACTTGAAAATTTAGTCTGCCACCAGGATAACCTGGCAAACATCCTGGATAATCTCAAAGAAGGCATCATCGCCCATGACATGCATCGGCGAATTTTTTTTTTAAACGCTGAGGCCGAACATATTACCGGATACAACCGGCAGGAAGTGCTGGGCAGGGATTGCCATGAAGCTTTCGGCAGACCATTTTGTGGTGAACGCTGTGCATTTTGCGATGATAACCCTGAACCGGCCGATAAATCCGAGTATACGCTCAACCTCACGACCAAAGCCGGTGAGCACCGACGTGTGGAGATGACCGTTACCAGTATGAAAAACGGCAACGGCCAGTTCACCGGTGTGCTGGCTTCTTTCACAGACGTTACCGCTCTGTTCAATCTGCAAATGAAAGCCGGGGAATTGACAAGCTTCGGCAATATTATCGGACAGGACAGCAAAATGCTCGATATTTTCAAGCAGATTCGCGATGTTGCCGGCTATGACTACCCTGTTCATATATCCGGTGAAACCGGAACCGGTAAAGAGCTGATCTCCAATGCCGTTCATAATGAAAGCCGTAGAGCCGGAGCCCCTTTTGTTCCGATCCACTGTGGAGCGTTGCCTGAAGGCCTGATCGAAAGCGAGCTTTTCGGTCACGTAAAAGGGGCTTTTTCAGGGGCCATTCGTGATAAAAAAGGCCGCTTTGAGCTGGCCGACGGCGGAACGATTTTTCTGGATGAGGTTGCAGAGCTTTCCAACAACATGCAGGTGAAGCTCTTGCGCTTTTTGCAGGATGGCAAGTTCGAACGCGTCGGCGGTGAACGAACGACTTCGGTCAATGTGAGGGTGATCAGCGCTACCAACAAGGAGCTCAAAAAGGAGGTTAAGCAGGGCAAGTTCCGCGATGATCTTTATTACAGGCTCAACGTGATACCAATTCGTCTGCCACCACTTCGCGATCGTAAAATTGACATTCCGTTGCTGGTTGAACATTTTTTGCGCGAGGCTGGTGAGCGATACAATCGTAAATTCCTTAAGATTTCCAGCAGGGCCATGTCTTTAATGTTGGATTACCGCTGGCCGGGTAATGTTCGCGAATTGCAGAATGCGATCCAGTTTGGCTTCGTCAAGTGCAGCGGCAAAACGATATCTGCGGCAGATTTACCTTTGGAGCTGCGTGAGATCGAAAATATCTGTATTCGCAGGGGTCCAACCAGAAAATTAACTTTGGAAGGCGTACAATCAACTCTGATAAAAACCGGCGGTAACAAAGCCAAAGCCGCCAAGTTGCTCGGCGTGGGCCGCGCAACGCTCTATCGGTTTTTAGGAGATCATCCCGAGTTGCAACAGATCGTTTGATTTCCGGAAACACTGTTTCAAAATCCCATCAATCCAATAAATGCAGCGGCTGTTTGACAGCAGTTGTTAAAATCATTACCTTCTTTATAATTTCAAGGCTCCTGACCTCAATCGGGAAAACTCATTGGGAGGCCCTTTTAACTAAAGAACCTACAAAATTTGTAGCAAAGATATGCGTAAATTCAAGATGCAACAGATTCAAACAAAAATACAACATAAAATTCAGAACGATTCGCCCAAATTCAGTATTATTGATGCAATCACAGACATTTCTGTTACATCCGATTTTACGACACATCAAAAGTTCTGAATTTTAAGGAGACCTAAATGCTGTCGCTGGATGAATTAAAAAATGACATCGATCTTATCAATGAAATTAACTGGGAATTGGGGCCCGAGGAAGCGGTCAAGCTCTACCTGGAGTGGGGCAACACGGATTGGGGCAGCGGTAAGTACATTATCCGCTCCAAAGATGATTTTTCCACCTATTTTGTGGTAAATTGCTGGCGCAAACCATTTTACATTTATTTGATCCGCAGAAATTCCGAAGAGGCCCTTGAACTGGCGCAATTTGAACTGCCGCAACGGTTTGAAAAAGATGTCTGCGAACTCAAAGGGGTCTATGCCCTGGAACATGATGTCAAAGCGTGGTTGAAAACGGAATTGGGTGTATAGTATTGAATTCGCTTAAACCTCAAATGACAAAACTCAAATTTGATGAAATCGTAAAAAGTCATATTAATAAAAAAATCGACTTTTTACGAAACCATCAAATTTGACAATCTCGTAAAAAGTCAAAATTCGGGAATTTTGATTCATATAACCTATAGAAATTATTGAGTGTTAAATTTTATTTTTGTGGTTTTTGTGCCTTTTTGCGGCTACATCAAATTGGGTAATCGATATAAAGGCTCCCGTCCAAGTGGCCGATTTTGCGGGCCAGCAATACCGCATATCCTTTCGCTGATAGCCCGGACCTTCTCCGCATCATTCAGGCTCCTGCATTTCACCGCGTTTTATTTATAAGCCATTTTTTGACGCTGCTCTTTTTC
>JAJRVC010000270.1 GCA_024277475.1 Deltaproteobacteria bacterium | reverse complement strand
CCCTTCGGCGCTGAACTGGCGAGCAATATCGAGCAGATCAGCCTCAATTTGTCTTTCGATAACCTTCTTATCAGCGACACCAATGAGAGACACAAACAGTTCATCGGTTTCCTGGATGGAAGTATTGCCAATATCGAGAATTCCGACCCGTTGGACACAATCACCAAGCTTCTGGACGATCAACGGGCCCTGGAAGCTTCGTTTCAAACGCTTTCCAGGGTTCGGCAGCTAAGCCTGCTCAATTTCTTATAGGTTGAGAAAAATCATGTGATCTAAATCACTGTTACCGCCCGTAAAACCGGGTAAAATCGAATGAAAACAGCTATTGGTTCAAGCTTCCCTAAACCATCAAACGGTTGTTTTTATTTAAAAAATAATGAAGATAGGATAAAATCATGCACGGAAATGCCCTTATGTCCTCAAACGAAGATAAAATCAGCAAATATGACCGGACGCCCGAAGTGGGTGCGCCTGCGAACACCGAAGGCTGGGCCCTTTTGGAAGCGGCGAAACGGATCGCCACGGCCATTACCCAAGGACCGGACGACGACAAGGGAACCCGGGAAATCCGGAGAAGGGCGCTTCGCCTTAATTGGCGCCTGTGGACCATTTTCCAGGCCGAACTGACCCTTGACAACAGCCCCGTGCCCAAGGATATCCGCCTCAATATCCTGACGCTGTGCAACTTCGTCGATAAACACACCGTTGCCTGTCTGGCGGACCCCATTGCCGAAAAACTGGCGGTGCTGATCGACATCAACAGGAACATCGCCGCCGGCCTGATGCAGGTTCCCGAAGACGCGGAGAATCAGAACAGCCCGGAGGCGGAAGCCCCGGCAGAGGAGGCCCCGGATGCGGAAGCGCCTCCCGGTCAGCGTATTGAAACGGAGGCCTGATAAAAGCCTGTACAGAGGACGACGGGCAGAAGCCTTCCTTTTACCATTCATTTACCTTGGCCTACCAGAATGGCTGAAACCAAGGAGAACATGAGAAAATGACCGACAGAAAGAACGTTGACCACGTAGAGTCCGTTACATACACGGACATCGAGGCCGTGCTGACCGAGGAATTCGGCGACCGCTTCAATGCCTACCGGGTCGAGTACCATAAAAGCCTGAATTACGACAAAAACGGCTTTGTTCCTGATTTTCCGCTGACGGTTTCCCTTGAGCTGGTCAACCGGTGCAACCTCAGTTGCGTGATGTGTTACACCATCAACCACAAGGACCCGAAAGCGACGTTCAGCCTTCCCGATATTGAGAAACTGATGGCGGAATGCGGGGAAAACAAGCTTCCCGCCATGGTCGTCGGCATGGGCTCGGAGGCGCTTATTTACAAAGGCGTTCGAGAAGCCCTGGAACATGTCCGCAAAGCGGACGTCATGGATGTTTTTTTAGGGACGAATGGCATCCTGTTGACCGAGGATTTATCCCGCTTCCTGGTCGAGCAGCGGATTGCCCGGATCGAGGTATCGCTGGATGCCGCCACCCCTGAAACCTATTTAAAAGTCCGCGGCAAGGATGAGCTTGAAAAAGTCGAAGCCAATCTTGAAAAATTGATCGAAATCCGCAAGCAAATGAGATCAAAGCTTCCGGTTATCAGGCTTTGTTTTTGCGTCCAGGATGAAAACCTTCACGAACAAAAGGCATTCCTGGAAAAATGGGACGGCAAGGTGGATTACATCGATTTTCAGGAAATGGTCGATTTCGGGAATGTCGACGAGTTTCGGGAAACTGCCGATGCGCTGACTTCCCCACCGCCGGATGCGGCCAAGCCGGATAGCACTTTTTGCGCCTACCCCTTCAACAGTCTGCACGTCTGGTCCGACGGCGGCGTCACCCCGTGCTGTACCTTTTTTGGCAAGGCCCTGGTGATCGGCAACGTCAGGGATCAGTCCCTCAAGGAGATATGGGACGGCGACGCAATCAAGGATATCAGAAGCCAATTGCTTTCAGGGGACGTTAACCCCGTATGCCATGCGTGCCTGACCCAGCGGGAAACGGAAAGTTTCGCCAAGGCCCGGGAAACGACGGCCAAAATGGCCAGCGAAGCTGCGGAATAGCCTCCTTTTTCGTTAACCGCCAGACACAAACCCTTAATCATCGGACAGACGGGAAACGACCGGAATTTTTAAAGAGATATTTTTCCGGAACTTCTTTGACTGCCCATCCCGATTATAATTAGGATCGGATTGGCCCTCCAAAGGGACATAAAATAATGGCTAAAGAAGCGAACCATACAAAGGACGCGTATTTCACCAAGGTGGAAAGCGTCATCGGCGCCATGTTGGTGGGGAAAGAGGACGAGGCCCTCGATAGCGCCAGTTCCATCATTTCAAAAAATCCCGACCGCTCGGAAGGGTACTTCGCTCTCGGCATCATCGCTTATCGTAACGGCGAAATTGTGAAAGCCCTGGACCTTTTCAATACGGCGCACGAAATCGACCCGGATTACCGCGAATATGCCGATGTCTTGTCGGTTATTTACACCCAGAACGGAAACCTGGCCGAGGGTCTGTATTTTGCAAAACTGTCCACGGCGCTTGAGCCCAATCCATTATTGAAAAGGCTGCTGCCTGATAATTTATCCGATTATTTCGGCTCGCTGAGCGAGACCCGACCATCGAAACACTATGTAATTGCCATGGTTGCCTTCAATGCCAGGGATTTCAAAGCCGCCGCCGAAGAATGTGAAAAAGAACTTTCTTTTAGCCGTGGCCACGAGGATGCCTGCAGGCTTCTGGCGCGGGCTTCCATGGAGCTTGGGAATTTTCCAAGGGCCGCCGAAGCCATCAAGAGCGCCATCGCCCTGGCCCCGGATGTGGCGGAAAACTTCATCGTTATGGGAGACGCCCTTATGCACCTGGGCGAGTTTTCCGATGCGATTGAAGCCTACCGGGTCGCCCTGTCCCTGGATACCGAAACCCTGGAAACGGCCACGGCGGCTTTATTCGGGACCAGGTTTTTAGGCGATAAATTAATCTCCGTTCAATCAGAGTTCCAGGAAGAAATGATCCGCCGGGCCGGAAAGGCCCCGGAAGAACAGGACCCCACCCTGTTGCGCTCATCGCAGGGAGGGGAACGAAAGATGCGGATCGGGTATATTTCCAACTCGCTGTTCGAAAGTGAACTTGGAACCCGGATACAAACCCTTCTGAGCTTCCATGACCGGTCAAGGTTCGACGTTTACATGTATCAAATGTCGATCACTCAAGACATGGTCAACGTTGAGGCCGCCCATTTCGCCTCGTCCACCCGTGAAATTTACGAGCTGGACGATGACATTGTCGCAACGATTATCGAAAACGACCAGATCGACGTTCTGGTCGATCTGTGCGGATATTCCCGGGGCAACCGGTCGGGCGTTTTCGCCCATTGCACGGTGCCGGTAAAAATTGGCTACCTTCAATACCCCTACGGCTTCGACGTTCCGGGGATCAATTTCATACTATCCGATGAAATTACCGCCAAAACAGACAACTTATCCTTAGGCGAGGGACAGGAAGCCCTGGTTCTGGATTATGGGCTGTCCGCCATTCGTCCCTTCTCTTCCATGCAGGATGTTCAGGATCTGCCGGCACGGGAAAACCGCTTTATCACCTTCGGCGGAACCTGTGATCTGGCCAGCATTACCCCCGCCCTGGCGAAAACCTGGAAAAAAATTCTTGATGCGGTTCCGGATTCAAGGATTTTACTGGGCAACGTCCAGATTATTCCTGAGCCCGTCCGGAAAAGCATAAAAAAGATTTTTTCCAAACATGCCGAGCGAATTGATTTCCTGGAAGCAGACGAATCCCCCTTGAAACGCCAGGAGTTTTACCACCGGATCGACATCCTTCTGGACACGTCTCCGGTCTCGGGCGAATTCTCGCTATGCGAGGCGCTATGGATGGGCGTTCCGGTGATGACGCTTAAAGGCAAGCGGCGTACGGCGCAAATGGGCGCCAGCATCCTGTTTTCCGCCGGCAAGCCGGAATGGGCCTTCTCGTCTCAAAAGAAAATGATCGACGGCATTGTTTCGCTGACCAAGGATATCAAGGCACTCGGAAAAATCAGGGAAACGCTTCGCGACGAAGTCGCCCAGGGTGTATTGTACACCCCGCGCGTCCTGATGGATTCAATGGAACAGGCCTATCTTGCGGCCCTTAAGCGCACCCAAACTTAGGTGAAAAGATTGAGGATGGAGCCGGGTTCCGGCCTCTTGTCGGAAAGACTTTCCGTAAGGAACTCGGCAAAAGTCGAATTCGCCTCAAAGCTAAGGGAAATCACTTTCAGGACATCGGCCAATTCGGAACGAAGTTTATCCAGTTCTGCATTATCCTCGAACGTTTCCACCGTAACCAGTTCGAGAACCCTGGCGTCTCTGATGGCAAAATCGGCGGCGACTTTCTGTTCCAGATCGAGGGTCGTTGAAATAGTGATGATGGTGCTCGATAGGGCGACATCAACCTTGTTGTTCAAATCGGCGTTGAAATCGGTAACGGCCACATTGGCCGCATCGGTCAGGGCGCCGACAACAGGTGTCTGCGCCGCCAGATTCGCGGCTTCATCCTTAAGCCTTTTTACGGAATTACCGTCAACGATATCGGGATGAACGAAAAGAAACAAATCACCGATTCGGGCGGCGAGATCGTCCCTGAGCGCGATATAGGCCGCGACCTCGGCGGCATCGACATTGGAATCGCCGTTGCTATCAAGGGTCGAATCCAGATTTACCGTCAGGGCCTGAATGTCTTCAAGAACGGACGCGCTGCCTAAAAGGCCGGTCCGGTAAGCCTCCAGGGCCGGCAGAGCTTCGGAAAGTTTGACAGATTCCTTTTGCAGCCGGGTAATTTCATTTTTGCTGGCGGTGCTGCCCCCAATCTTATCGACTTTTTCGTTGAACCGGTTGATAAGGTTGTTTTGAATATTTTTGAATTGTATTTCGAAAGCAAGCCTTGCCCGATCGTTGGCGAACTTGGAAAAAGTTGCTCCGAGATTGATTTCAGCCATTTTTACAGCTCCAAGGGGGTCTTCTACCTGGTTGAAATACTATCACAAAATGGCCTGAAAAGCCACTTTTAAAGCCTCCAAAAACACCCATTAACATTTTGATATAAAAGAGATTTTCAGGGAATCCTCTGGACGGGAGATAACCCTTGAGCCGAGTCTATCCCAAAAGGTGTTAATTTTCTTTTGACACTTGTAAGGGATGCTAGCGGTATGGTTTTCTTATTTGGCAACAGCCCCGAGGACACGCAAAAAACATGACGACGAAAACTTCAAAAACGGCGAAAAATAAGGCTCCTGGGAAAAAAACCTCGGTGAAAAAGAAAGCCCCTGAAAAAAGGAAACCGCTGACCAAAAAAAACCGGGCGGCGTTAAAAGAAAAGAACCTAAAGGCGTTCGAACGATTCCAGCCGAGGCACTTCAAGAAATTAGTAGATTTCACGCCGATGTCGAAATTGGTGATCGGCGACGACGGTGAACCCGATACGCTTTTCAACGACCAGTATTTCTACAATCACCAGTACAAGAAATATTGCGAAGACCAGATGAGAGGGTACCGGCGCGAACCCCAACGGTTTTCCCTATCGATCTTAAATCCGCAGCAATTCGACAAATACGCCGGGCAATTTCTTCATAATCTGCTTCTCCGCGCAACCGAAGAAGAAATGGAATTTGCCGTCCAGCCGGTGACGAAGGAATCCTATTTTGTCCTCGTTTTTGGCATTGGGTTGGCCGGCTTCCTCGATGAACTGGTTAAATTCACCGATTGTCATTGCCTTATTCTCTTCGACCCCAGTTACGAATTTCTCTACCACTCGCTCGAGGTCTACGACTGGGATGCTCTGTTCAAAAAATTCAATAAAAGAAAAGGCAAAGTGGTGATTTTCATCGGCAACGATCCCGAGTTGATCTCCAAGCAGGCCCGGGTGACGGTCCGGACCGTCAATGCCAATTCCCTCGACGGAATGTACATTTACCCCCATTACAACAATGCCATTTTCGCCCGCGCCGCCAAAATTCTTATGGAAGACAGGGATCTCATTATCGCCGGACTGGGTTTCCTCGACGATGAAATGCT
>JAJRVC010000269.1 GCA_024277475.1 Deltaproteobacteria bacterium | reverse complement strand
GATATAGTTCAGACAGACGTTGGATGATAATGCTGGTGACGGCAACATCGGCACCGATGGTTACGCGAGATAAAAGCAAAATTTTTTTTATATCCCGATGTCGTGATAAAAACCGGTTCTCCATTCGGATTGTATGGATGCGTTCAAGCAGGTCCTTGCGGGAGTGAATGCGAAAATCGTTCAAAGAGCGATCCAGTTCTTTTCCTGCCGAAAGCTTGCGGCAAAAATTGATGACCTGGGTCATGACCCGATTGTATGTTTCCGTCTGGAGTTCTTCAAACTCATCACATAAGCTTTCGATGATGATGCTGAACATTGCCCGGGCGGCGATGCTGTTGAGTCCGGGGTCCCGGGAAATGGTGGTCATTTCACACAGCAGATCGATATAATCCTCTTCATAGTGACACTCTTTCAGATACGAATCCATAAACGAATGGGCGACCTGCCGTGACAATTTTTTTATTTCTTCCGGATCGACGATGTGGGCTTTTATATACCACCATTTTTTTCTATAAAAGGAGGATTTCATGACTTAACCTAGGTTGAGCGGTTCAACGTTCACGGTTTCCGGTTAAAGAACCCTAACACAATTCATAAGCCACCCCGACCTGTCGGGATGAGAATTTAAAAAGTTCTACCGTTACCGCTAGGGCATGCTTGACGGGTGCAAATCTGATCGATGCCGGCGGCTTATGAATTGATATAAATCAGCATCTTAGTTAAAAATACTCATTTTCCCAAATAAAGAATGCTTTTGCAGCAGTTGTTTACCGGCCTGCAGCACTGCCTCCGGTGATATCGTGGTCATACAACTGTGATCCAGGGTACATTCTTTAAGGTGGCAGGGGGAACACCCTGTTTCCCGGCGCAGTACAATGGTTTTTTCAAGATTCGCCTGGGTATATCGCGGATCCGTGGGACCCATGATGACCACCACCGGTATATTGAAGGCCACCGCATAGTGGCGGGGACCTGTGTCATTGGAAAATAAAAGCCGACATCGATAAATTAAGGGTTTTAGCAGGTCTAAGTCCACTTTATCCGGTCCGGTGTTTATGACCTTCGCAGTGCTCTGTTTTACAATCGTGTTCCCGATGTTTTCCTCGCCCGGGCCGATAAACAGCAGCAGTTTACAATCCCAGTGTTCCGTTATCAATGTGGCCAGCCTGGCAAAATATTCCGGAGGCCAGCATTTTGAGGAACCGAATTTTGCGCCCGGATTCAAACCGATCACCAGATCATCCGGAGCTATGCCGTGGCGCTCAAGAAGTCGGCGGCCCTTTTTTTGCATCGGACCGGACATGTGCAGACGCGGTCGATGGTGCTCAGCGACGGCAAGTTTCAACCAATGGCATATTCCTAAATAATATTCCACCATCGGCACCGGTGTGACGTGTCCGCCTTCGATGCGGGGAGTCGGACCGCCGCTGAGCAGAAAGCTTCTGCCGTTTCGCCGGTAGCCATAGATTTTTTTGACACCGCTTAATCGAGTAATCAGCGCTGAGCGAAAGGAATTGGGCAACACGATGGCAAGCTCCGGCTTAAGTCGGCGAATCTCATGGATCAAATTGAGGAAACCACGGCTGGTTTTATCATTCATTTCGATGAGTTGGTCAAACCACGGTGCATCCTCCACAACGCCTCGGGCATACCTTCGTATCAGGCCGATGAGCCGGGCCTTGGGATAGTTCTGCCGTATGCATTCGAATGCCGGCGTTGCCATAACAACATCCCCAACCCAGTTGGGGCAGAAAACCAGGATGGTTTGGTGGTGTAATTGTTTGTTTTTAAATATCACTTGGGAAAACCAGCTAAAATAATGATGACAAAGTAGAATCAGTTGAGGAATATAAAAAAAGAATGGGGGAGTGTCAATCGATATGAGGCTGCAAGGTCAGAGCTTTGGATAATTTTTCCGCAACTTGAATTGATTCGATGGTGTACATGCATTGATTTTTATGATCAGGACATCGTTTCTGATAACAGGGGGCACAGCCCCATGATGAGGCTACGACGAGGTCTTCGTACCCAAAAGGGGCCGTACGTTTGGGGGAGGTCGGGCCGAACAGTGAGACAAAGGGAGTTCCCACGGCCGCTGCCAGATGCCCCGGGCCCGAATCGGGTCCGACCCCCGCGGCAGCCTTTTTGAGGACAGCAGTTAATTCCATCAGAGACGTTTTACCCGCCAGATTGATCAAACCGGGCAGATTCACGCGTCGGCTTAAATCTTCTGCCAATGACTTCCGGGACCCGTCCCCCAGCAGTACGACCTGCAGATTCAAGGTTGATAAAATATGCCGGATTAGCTCCAGATAGCCTTCGAAAAACCAATCTTTTGATTGCCATGAAGCCTCCAGGACAACAGCGACAAAAGGCCGTTTTAAGTCTGCAACGACCCGGGGTGATGCTTCAATTGCGTTCAAGGAGGAAAAACCGAACTCCAGGGTATCCGGTTCCACCAAACCCAAATATTCGGTAAATTTTAAATAATGCCGAATTTTGGAAAGGGTCTCGCTGTGGTAACCGATATGCTCATTGTTGAATATCCAGTTGAGTTCTTTGGCATTTCGCCGGTGAAAACCGATCCGTCGTCGCGCCCCTGATAACAATGAAAAAAAGCCGCTTTTCAGTATGCGCTGGAGATCCAATGTGATATCGAAATGCTCTTGATTCAGGTCTTTATAAAGACGCCATAGCGCCGAGATTCGCCAGGCACGCTGAAAAACAATGATCCTGTCGATTTGGCCATGACAACGGACGAGTTGTGCCCATTTGGGTTCTACGAGCCAGGTGATACAGCTTTGGGGCAGATTCGTTTTGATGTGGGAAACCAGACAAAGCCCTCTGGCGACATCTCCTAATGAACCCATTAATATAATGAGAATAGAAGGGGAGGCCAGCTCGTCCGGATTTGTTGGATGGGTCGTGTCTTTGATCAATTCAAGATACATCCTTAATTCTTTAATCTTCAATTCCGACTTGTCCGGGTTCTAAATTAACCCTGCACGCATCATTTCGCTGAGCATTTCCGGTAGCCGGTGTTTGGTGACTGCCCGTCGCCAGCGGGTTAGATATCGATTCCTTAATTTCTTTCTGTTTCCATGATGGATCCGTCCCCTGTCAAAATCCACCAGGAAAATTTGATTCGCTCCATCAACCACTATATTGCCGGGATGCAAATCAACATGCAGGATGCCATTTTGTATTAGCAATAAAATTTGTCCAATGACGGATTTCATGGCTATACGAGCCCTTTTTTCGTTTTTTAAACTGAGCAAAGCAAGCGATAGGGGTTGTTTGATTGCTCGGCTGACCAGCCACGCGCGATAGAAAATACGACCGCGGTGAGCATAGACAACGGGTTCCGGGGCATTAACGCCTAAATTCCTGACGACCTGCAACAGTTCAAACTCTATTTGGGCACGGGTTTTTCCCAGTTTGAGATACCGTTGTTTGATCAGGTATTGCATCCATCCCCCGCGGGTATATGACTTTATGGCAACCGGTCCGAATCCGTCAATCTCGTTGAAGGTGATAGCGGTCCTGCCGTCCAGCACAGGAGTATTGACGGCACGTGGTTGGTTAAAAATCCTGATGAAGGTGCGCAATTGATGTTCATCCAACTCCAGGGAGGAACCGAATCGATAGGCAGCAATTGTTTTATCCCATATCATTTAAGTCAAACCATCCGTTTGTGATAGAGTCGATCAACCCTGTTTCTAATCCCGGTCTTTCGGGAAATTATATGAAACGGCGGTATGTGTCAATACAGCTATCCCTTATTCGGACTGACCGGCCGGGGATCGTTGGATTCATCGCCAAATCCCTTCTTGACGCGGATGTTATTTGATTGTTATGAATTGACTATAAGCCACTGCAAACGATCATAGAGCGCTCCACGTGAATCAGAAAAAAACAATCTGCGGATCAATGGAAATCCTGCGCCGGGAACTTGCCGGATTTCGTATTACAACCAGCTCCCTTTTCCCGGACTTCAGTCTTGAGGGACTTTTTGCCGAAGTTACATCCGATACAATCATCAAAGAAAATGCCAGACGTAAGGTCGTATATCTGCAAACGCCAACCAACGGTTTTTTCCTCAAGCTCAGCAATCTGTCCAGGAGAAAAGATCGTTGGCGCCATTTTCTTTTACCCACCAGAAAATGGGCGGAATGGCGCAATCTCCACCGCCTGTGGAATGCTCGGATTCCCGCTGCCAAACCTGTTGCAAAAGGAAAAAAGAACAGTCCTCATGCCGGGGCCTTTTTTCTGTTGACCGAGCAGGTGCCCGGTACGACCCTAAAGTTCGATTCTATCAAAGATGCATTTATTGTTGGTGAATATGCAGCATTCTTGCATTCCAGGGGCGTCTACCATGCCGATTTAAATCGAAACAATATCATTTTAACCCCGGAAGGTCGGCTCTGCCTCATCGATGTTCAGGAAGTATTTTTTTTACCCCGGATACCGCATCGACTGCGGGTTCATAATATCGGCAGGATTCTGTTTAATTGTTACTCGCGCTGTGATCCTGAGCAATGGGCGGGGGAATTTTTGAGTGGCTACAACAATAATCTTTCGAAACAATTTAGCGTTGCGGCTGTTATGAAAGCTGCCGGGTTCCATCAACAGCGGCGGTATCGCTCGCGATCAAAACGATGCTGTAAGAACAGCACGGAATTTGTGATTGTTAAAAGCGATGGCTGGAAAGGATACAGAAGAAAAACATTTCAATGGAGCCCCGTGGACCTACGGCAGGCCTTGGAAAAAGGGCAACCGATCAAAGGGACCCACGTAATTTCCT
>JAJRVC010000268.1 GCA_024277475.1 Deltaproteobacteria bacterium | reverse complement strand
TCCGGGTTGGTTTCACGTATAGTATCTATCAAACACGGCATCTTTTTAGGCTATTTCCTTTCGAGTTTGTGGTGATTCGTCGAAAGTTTAGCTCAAAATTGATGTCGTGTTAATTTCCTCCCCTAAGTCTTTTATACGCCCTTTGTAAAGCTGTTCCAGCAAGCGCCCAAAGGTGTTTCTAAAGGATGCCCGACTATATCTGGCCCGTACAGCTTCTTTGTTGTGCATAATCATATTTTGTTTACTGCCTGGATGAAGGAGCAAGTTGGCTACAACGGATAAAAAATCCTCAGGTAATTCGCCTTCGGGAAACAAAATATAGCGAATCTGCAATTCTTCGGGAAGTTTCGCACCAATCACATCATTAAATACCTCTCTGGGGCGATATTGGCTGCAAATGATGGGAAGCCCGCTGGCGCTGGCCTCGATGATGGGAAGCCCCCGGCCTTCAGTCTCACTGGGAAACACAACCACATCGGCCATCCGGTAATTGGCTTCGATGGTCAGGGGTGGAAACCGGTTGTGGGCAAAGGATGGGTGAGTCTCTTGTCCCACTGAAAATGCCAGAAAGATGCGATCAGCCAGCATTTCCGGTAAGGTGCCAATTGTTTTCTCGTAGGCAAATAGAACTTTTTCTAAATCTGCCTGGTGTTCTTTGGGAGCCGGGCCGGTGATATGCAGAATTAACTGACGGTTCGGATTATTTTCAAATGCTTCCTTTAAGCTGCTTTTTTGAAACAGCGCCCCGATCAATTCCAGATCTCTTTCAATCCTTTTACGACTGACAATTCGAGTAGGTTGCAGCATGATAAGCAAATCGTCAGACGTGGGATCAACTGATAGTCCGGGTCGAGCGCCCAGAATGACCGGTTGTTGGTTTTTCATCCAGGAATCAATCCCGGACAGATGGTCAGCAATAGGGACCGGGCGCATGATTGCTTCTCCGTTGGATAGGATATGAGCCATCCTTAGCCTGACATTAATCACATCTTGTTTACTGTACGTTTCAAAGAAGGCATCATCTATGTAGGTTGATATCTCAAATACTTTTTCCTGGGGAAAACCGAATTCATTAATCAGTCTTCTGGACTGGCGGGCATTGATATTGACTTGCAACCATTTGTCACCATTCCAGGGGTAGAGTAATTTAAACAATGTGAAAAATGGTTTGTTATCTATATTTCGGAAGAAGTGGTCTCGCACGCCAGGCTCTTCACCAGGCATTCTTTCTGAAGGGGGCTTGCCATCTTCCCAGTAAAAATCGTGGTTGGAATTCAATATGTGAATGCCCAGGATTTCTGTTGCCAGAACTAAACCGAGTGTCAAGGCGATATTCCCCGGATTGGAAGCGACATTAACGGGTACGACCAACGTTATTTGATGGTCTACAAAGTATTTTCCTAAGCATTTGGCGATGTTAACAGCCTGCCGGTATATTTCATTTGCCAAAAAAGCTGATTCTTCACTATAGGGTTTCATCTCTTCCCGGAAGAGGGCGTTAAACCATTTTCCCTCGTCCCACTTATTCCAACCATCCATGCCTTCTATTAGCAATCTGGACCATTCAGCTTTTAGTACTGAGGATACTTGCGGCTGGAAACTGCCACCGATAAAGTGAATTGAGGGATCTCTTGAAGGGGTGAAAAGGTCATTCAGCGTATGGGCATATTTAGATATTTCTATGGAGACCCCATCAGTGCCATAACTGAAAGTGATGAAGGCTGTGCCTCTGGCAAAGAATTTCAGATAACCTTCACTGTAAGGGGTTAAAGGGGCTTTCTTTTTGTTTTTGATCTGGTTGAGTAAAGAGACAATATCGGCCCAATCGACTGGGTGGCAGGTATCCAAAACGGCCGTTAAATGACGATATAGTTCATTCGAATCAGATGAATCCAGGAAATGTTGAACGCTCATATCGCTAACCTCAAGAAGCATCCAGAAATATGTTCTTGCCATTTTGACTGTTTTTAACCTTGAAACGTGACCCAATCCCCAGTACAGTATAATCAGAAGGGAATAAACATGCCAACAGGAAGAACCTTTTGCTGAACACCGCGAGGATGGACTATGCCGCTTGTTACCATAGGTAAGCAACAAATTTATTATGAGTTATCCGGTGAACCGGCCGATAGGCCTGTTTTGCTGCTGGTACACGGGGCGGGAGGCAGCCATCTGGATTGGCCGGAAGAATTGCGCCGGATGCCGGATATGGCCGTCATCGCCCTGGATTTGCCGGGACACGGCCGTTCCTCCCCGCCAGCCCGCAGCAGTATTGCCGCTTACGCCAACGACGTAGAAAAGTTTATGGAGAGTCTGGGGCTGGAACGGGTCGTTGTGGCCGGGCATTCCATGGGCGGTGCCATTGCTCAGGAATTGGCGATCCGGCAAACAGCGCCGGTAGTGGGGCTGGTGTTGGTGGGGACGGGGGCCAAGCTGCGGGTCAGCCCGGCGCTGCTGGAGATGCTGGAGACGGATTTCGGGACGGCCATAGCCCAGGTTCCCCAATACGCCTTTGCCCCCAGCGCGCCGGACAGTCTGCGCCGGGCGCACCAAACCCGGTTAGCCCAAAATGAGGCATCCGTCGTTTACGGCGACTTTGCCGCCTGCGACATTTTTGACGTGCGGGAACAGTTGGGGCAAATCAACGTGCCCACGTTGGTGATTAGCGGTTCTGAAGACGTCATGACGCCGTCTAAATACGGCCGTTACCTGGCCTACCACATCCCCCACGCCACCTTTACCCTCATCGAAAACGCCGGACACATGATGGCTTTGGAGCAGCCGGATGAGGTGGTTACGGCCGTTACCCACTTTATACGCCAAAACTACGAGATATGAACAACCCCGCAGATTTGGCTTAAAAACGACCAATTATGATATTTGTTTGACAAGTGTTATGCACTCGACTTTATCCATTTCAAGTGGTGTAGCACATAGAATCCACCAGACCATTGAAAAAAG
>JAJRVC010000267.1 GCA_024277475.1 Deltaproteobacteria bacterium | reverse complement strand
CAACTAAAAATACTTTCTGGTGCATAAACCCGGCTGTGTAGCGATATATATTAATTCCCAAAGGCAGGGTATTCTGGTAATAGGAAAAGGACGCCAGATATACCGTGCGATGATCCGCTTTTTCCGGCAGGAGGATCCTCACGTCCACACCTCTCAGCGCTGCCAGTTTCAATGCGCTCAGGATCTGGAGATCGGGAACAAAATAGGGACTGGCGATCCAGACCCGTTCTCGGGCTTCATTGATTGCCTGAACAAACATCAGGCCGCATGTTTCCAGACGATCGGCCGGGCCTGAAGCGATCAACAGGGTATTTTCACGTCCTTCAACAGCCCTGCACGGTTGCCAGTTCAGTTCGGGAATTCCTTTAGTGGCCCAGTACCAGTCTTCCACAAAACAAAATTGAATAAACTGCACAGCCGGACCTTCTATTTCGACATGCGTATCACGCCAGGCACCGAATTTCGGATGCTTGCCCAGATATTCATCACCGATGTTATGGCCACCCATATAGGCGATTTTTCCGTCTACCACAACAATTTTGCGATGGTTGCGAAAATTTAGCTGGAACCGGTTGGTTTTGCCTTTTGTGGTGTGAAAAGCCGAGGTAACAATGCCGGCTATCTGCAGGTCACGCAAATAGCTTTCCGGCAATTTATGGCTGCCGATTTCATCATACAAAAAATAGACCTTAATGTTTTCTCTGGCCTTTTGAATCAGTTTTGAATGCAATTCCCGGCCGACAGCACTGTCTTTAACGATAAAAAACTGCACCAGAATATACTGCTCTGCAGATTCGATCCCTTCAAATATGCTGCGGAACGTTTCAGGGCCATCTATAAGCAACCGGCTCTTGTTATAGCGGGTCACGGGCATGTCGGCGAGACGGGTAAGCGCCGTCTCCGATTCTGAGAGGCCTTCCCGAATCAGTTCCTTAGCAACAGCCTGAGTCTGAATTTTATTGATGAAATGCTGGATGTCCAGATCTTTCGAACTGCGCAGCGATACATACCCATGGAATTTGTTGCGGCCGAAAATAGCATATAGCACCAGGGCCAGCCAGGGGAAGGTCACAAGCGAAATGGCCCAGGCAATCGCACCCTGGGATGTTCTGGCATTCATCACGGCATGAACGGCTGCCAGGATACCGAGCAGCTCCACCAATGGAACGACGATCGCAATGATACCATAAATCACATCCGCATTTATCATATTCATAATTCCTCCATTTTCTCACTGGAGTTTATCGGGCGCTTCCACCAGCCAATGGTCGAACTGCATCTTTTTTCTCCCGAAGGGCTGTTGTTTTCGATGTTAGAATAAAAAAAAGAGGTTCCCGGGTTAAACGGAAACCTCCCTGCTACTGAAACAATCCCACCCGGCTGAAGCTTGTCGGCTAAAGCTGAACCTCCAAAGCGGCAGCCTTTTTACCCGCAGCCGATACGCGTTGTGCGGCCTTCCTGCTCTTAATAATGCCCACCTCATCCGCCTCAATAAATTCAACGGCATTTACTTCACAGAACCTGACACACTGCGGATCTCCGTCACAGACGTCGCACTTGAGGATGCGCCGATCGATGGTATTGAATTTCATCGCACCAAATGGACACACGCTAACACATGCACGGCAACCGATGCAGACATCATAGTCAACGGTTACGCGGCCCATCTCCTCATCTTGTGAAATCGCTTTGACCGGGCAGACATTCAGACAAGGTGCATCCTGACATTGCTGACATGTCATGGGGATATAAAGACCTTCGGCCTCCCATTTCATCACCCTGATCCGGCTTCTGGCAGGATTGGAAATTCCATCATGCGAAACAGCGCACACAAGCTCACACAACCTGCAGCCTGTGCACTTCTCGTAATCTATATATAACATCTTAGCCATTTATTTTCTCCTATCAGATTGAGCGGAAAACGCCCAACCAGGTGTTAATAGTTAATGTTATCTGTTATTAGAAAATGGATTTTATTCCTTTTAAACTAATAACTAATATCGGATAACTAAACTAAATGCGACGGTTCATCTTCCAGGCCGAGGCTTCGCAGGGTCTCCTTTTTAGGAACGCCGTTTTTATCGAGACCTTGATGTTCATATAACTCATCTATCATTTTGATAAATTTTTTCTTGTCGATCATTGTACCGACGACATCGATGGCGCCCCTTCGGCAGGGTTCATCGAAATAGCGATGATTCAACATATCGCCCTTCTCAAGATCGTTTCTTGTCAACCCCTCCCTCAAGTTGAAAAGCCTCTCAATCAGGTTGCACCTTCGGGAAACACTCCAGATCTCCTCAGGTGTCATTTCAAGGCCTGTATTATAGTAAAGCACTTTTGACCATTCCTCGAAACTCGGCAATGTAGCACCCAAAAAAACCGTATGATATTTGCAAATACCCAGACAGTCCACTCCCATATATAAGTTTTCCTGCCAGAAAACCTGCCACGGTTTGCCTATATATTCCGTATGCTCAGAACTTAGTGGTCCGTCATAGGGAATCGGATTGCTGTAAATCTTCCTCAGGACCTCTTCCGGCAAATGGTATAGATCAATGGCCGGTCTGCTCCTCAAATGGTCCGAACCTCTGGATGCCGTAGCAATATTGAGTGCCAGTGCGGGCGTCGCCCTCTCATCCGAATGCAGATTGCTCATTCCTTTAACCTGAATGAGATAATCAAAAGATTTTTTGCCGATTTTTTTTGAAGCCGGAATCCCGCCATCGGCCAGGGCATCCCCCAGGAATCCTTTGCGGTAAGCGATCCGGTCAATCATTTCGATGACCGCTTCGTCATTTCCCCAGCTCAGATCCAGCCCATCGGTCTCCTTGTCGGTGATGATGCCCAGCTCGTAAAGCTCCATAGCCCAGGAAATCAGACTGCCGGTTTCAAGATTGTCCATCCCGAATTGATCAACCAGATGATTGCCGACCAGAACCGTCAGTGACCGGGGGGTGTCCGTCTCTCCACCGAAAGCACCCAGCGAGGTGTATTCCGGCCCTTCCTCGTATTTTCCCGCAAAGGGGCCTTCCGGGATTTTATACTGGGCTCTGCAGTGGACCTGGCAGCCGAAGCAGCCCGTCATGTGGTGGGGTCCCATGGTCTCTTCACAAATCTCATCGATACGCTCAGGCTCGATGTCATCGGAATATTCACACTGGTTATATTGAAAATTACGGGTCCTGATACCGCCCCAGGAATTCGTCGCACCCCAGATAAAAGGTGTCCCCAGCGTCCCCTGGGTTTGACTCACCTTGGCGCTGGTGATTTGGTCGATAAATTGTTTATTATATTCCAGGGCTTCCATCGGGTGCGCAATCTGTATATCCATGGTACCGCGGACTGCTACAGCCTTGAGATTTTTAGATCCCATGACACATCCCATCCCCGTCCGGCCGGCGGAATTTTTAACACCGGTCATCACGTTGGCAAACCTGACTAGATTCTCTCCGGCCGGCCCGCAAACACAACTCTTGACTTCCTCATCCCCCAGTTCTTCCCTGATTGCCCACTGGGCGTCGGTTACGGATTTTCCCCAGACATCGCGGGCTTCCCGAATCTCAATCTCGCCGTTGTGGATATAGATAAAAACGGGATTTTTGGCTTTACCCTTGATGACAAGGTGATGAAAACCGGCCCAGGCCAATTCAGGTGCAAAAAAGCCTCCCATATTCGCGCTGCCCAGCATACCGGTCAGGGGCGATTTGGCCATAACGCTGGTTCTTGCAGTAGCCGAAGCACAGGTGGCTGTCAGAATACCGCCGCTCATTATGAGGGCATTGTCAGGACCCAGAGGGTCACACCCCTTCTTGGTGTGGTTGTAAAGCAGATATGCATCCAGACCGCGACCGCCTAAAAACTTTTTTCTGACCTCAAGCGGGATAGGTTTAATCTGAACATCACCTGTAGTGAGATTGATATATGCTATCTTTCTGTTTAATGACATATCACACGACTCCCTTCTCTTTTAATTTTTCTTCCGCCAATTTCCGGTTTACATCCCAGACCGGTCCTCGAATACGGGGCAAGTTGGGATTGACCCAGTGGATCCGATATTCCATCCCGCATGTCGGGCATTTGGCGGTCTTTTTGCCTTTCTCCGGCTGAATCCTTTCCATGCAGCTGGGATTGTGGCATCTGAACTTGCCATAGGTCCTGGTCTTGCGCAGACTTTCGGCCGTTGACTGGCCTTTGTTTTCGGTTGCCATGATAGCCTCCTTTGTGTCTATTTAACCTTTAAGGTTCATCATCATGAACTAATTGATCCAGTAAAATTCATACCACGACGATTTTTTTTGATCAAGTGAAAATATCTATTTTTTGCATTTTTCGGATGATAATTGCAAGTATGGCATCAATATTGACCTAATTCAAAATTTTATCAGGGATAAGAAAGAATGGATACCACAATATTTTGTTCATTCAGATGAACAAATAATTATTGACAAACAAGGACATCGGAATATATCCTGAAAGAAAGTTTATAATGGTGAACGGGAACTATGAAAAAGTATGGTGCACCTTCGGTAAAAAAGGCCTTTGCTATCCTTAGCGCCATTTCTTCGTCCAAAGAAGGCCTGGGTGTCAGCGAACTGGCGAAAAGCCTTAAACTGGCCAAAAGCACGGTCCATGGCATGACCTCGGCCCTGGAAGAGTTGGGGGCCGTTATGAGGGACCCTCGCACTAAAAAATATAAGCTGGGCTTCACGCTTCTGGAAATCGGCCGTTCGGCTTATTCCCAGATCGATCTGAAAACCTCCGCCAGACCCGTCATAGAAGAACTGATGGAGAAGACACAGACATCGGTTTTTCTGGGTATCCTGAATTGGGAACATGTAACCATCCTGGATATTGTTGAATCAAGACAGGACCTTAAAATTACAGCTCCGGTAGGTTCGACCATGCCTCTTTTTGCCGGGGCGGTGGGTAAAGTTTTTCTGGCCTCCATGGAAAAGGAACAAGCGGCAAAGATTGTAAAATCAGAGGGTTTACCCTGCTTTACGGTCAATTCAATTGTAGACCCGGATTTGTATTTCCTGGAGCTGACCCAGGTCAGGGAAAAAGGGTACGCCATTGATGATGAGGAATATATTTTGGGTGTCAGGGCCGTGGCATCGCCGCTGATGGGATTGGGACAATTGCGGTCAGCCATCTGGGCTGTCGGCTTCAAGGCAAGCCTCGATCCAAAAAAGATGAAAACCCTTACCCGGGAAACCCTGAAGGCGTCGAAAACCATCAGCCGGCAAATTCAAGAGCAGCTCCAGGGCAAACGATAGCCGCAATAGTTTGATTTAAGATTTACTTGACTTGACAATTGCAGATTATGATATCTGTATTTAGTTAGTGCCCATCCACGAAGCCTTTTTTAACCATGGGCACTGGCGTAAGTTTCCAATTCAGAAATGAGCAATTTTTTCTCTGAGCAAGGCCGCACAAGGGTTTACGTTGAGACGTACTTTTCGTACTT
>JAJRVC010000266.1 GCA_024277475.1 Deltaproteobacteria bacterium | reverse complement strand
CAGCCCTGGGTGTAAGGGTCCTGGTTGGCCAGGTTACCTTTCAGCCTCAACTCGGGATTGATGTCGGTGACAACACCACTGACCGGGGATTGTATCCGGGCCGTATTCGAACCCCGGCCCAACAGGATATCACCCCGATCCTGCTCAAGCTCTTTTCCAATCAGTGGAGCTTCGATTCGATCCAGCGGACCCAGCAGGCGCAAGGCAAAATCATCAAGTCCGATTCTGACCATTGATCCTTCCTCGATTTTCACCCACGTGTGACCACGATGGAGGTAATAGCCGGGGGGAATCTTAAAGCCTTTAATATCAAGGACATCAACCGGCTGCACCACGGCATGAACCGTGTACTGGTCGCTGAAATATTGATCGAACTCGCAGTTGCCGCACTGGTAGTCATGAGTACAGGTCCGAAAATCAATGCGTCCTTTCATGTGATGCTGACAGGGTTGCTGCCTGGCAGAAAGCTCTCTTAAGCGGTCTTTCCAGAAAATAATTTTCCTGCGGCTGCCTGTCGAGGCCTTGCCCTGTTGCCGCAGCTTTCTGTTTTCACGGGCCACGCGTCCCAAGGCCCGGTCAAATCGGCAGCTTTCACAATGATAATCAAATTCACACGCCTTGCGGCGAACCACACCGGCCTGCATCCAGATACAGGGCGGGGGGTTCGGCTTAGCTTCACGTTCAGTTCGGATGGTATTCATGATATTTCCCTTTAGGTTCTCAAGAAAGCCTTGGTCAGATTGTTCCAGCCGAGATCCGGCAGATTTCCGTAAATATCTTCTGCCAGGTAACCACCGTCGGCAGCCAGGGGACCGGCAGCATCTTCAATCATGCTTTCCAGGTTGGTTACTTCGTTGTTCATCCATGACAGACTGCTTTGGTCGACCCTCAGTTTTCCCATGGTCGCTTTGACATCGGGAGTGCGGACCATAAAAAGCCAGCCATCCCCATAAGGCTCACGGTTGGCTATTTCGGGTTTTTCCCTAAGCTGAGAATTAACCTCTACAATGACCCCGTTAATCGGCGAAAGAACATCCGCAAGATTGTCCTTGCGTTTCAGACCCCAGCCAACTTTGCCCTGATCCAATTCCTTGCCCATCAGCGGCAAATCAAGTGCATCCGCCCTGCCCAGCACTTTCAAAGCGAAATCGTCGAGTCCGATGCGGATGTATCCGCCGCTTTCAATCCGCGCCCAGGCATGACCGTCATGGAAATAGAAACCCATCGGCACATCAAAGCCTTTGACCTGCTGGACTTCGCCCGGCATGCTTTTGCTTTTTGGAGTCCACACATCCTCGAAGAACTGATCAAAATCACATGTTGCGCATTGGTAGTCATAGGCACAGGATCGCCGTTCAATGCGATTTGTCAGACTGTGGCGGCACACACGGTCCATGTCGGGGATTCTCCTCATCGCCTCCTGCCAGGTCAGCTGTTTGCCCCGCTCTGCCTTGACCGCCATGGCATGATCGTATTTGCAGCTAGTACAGTCATAGTAATTATCACAGTTTTTAAATTTCACCACACCGGCCTGCATCCACAGACAGGGATTTGCCGCTTTGGCTTGTTTATCGGGTTTGACCATCCAGACCTGTCCTTGCATCACAGATCCAATCTCCTGATGTGAACCCAGATCCTGCCAACTACCTTTGCGATAGGTCGAGCCAAATCCCACGTTACTTCTTCGGTCTTCTCTTTTTTTATCAGCCATTTCTCTCACTCCTTTGTTGATTCGGGGTTCATTGTTTTATCAGCATATAGAGCAAGTGATGTGCCAATTCATAAAACACCGACTCAATTAATCACAAACTGCTGTTATTATAACATAATTCATAAAACCAAACGGTTAGGTAGCGGTCATTAGGTGCGATCTCTGTGTGTTGAAATTTTCTACACTTTACGAACACGGCTATTAAATTTGCCGTAAATTAGCAGTTTTAATGTGTATTATTTAACAGTTACAGGATTGCTGGTTTTTCCTACACTCATGTCGGATATTTCTACAACATAATCCCGATACCGGGTAGGAGTGGAAATGGAAGGTGTGGAGCAGGTATAATATATGAAAATCTATGTGTTCTTTTAGCGCAAATAGATTTAGAGTCAAAAAATCAGAAGGGTCTGGTTTTCATTTTTGTTCTGGAATGCGATTATTATTCCTTAATAAAAACGCAGAAATAATGATGATCTTGGGATGTTCATCTGACATTCTTATCAGATGGTTTTCTTGAAAAAAAGCGAAAAAAATATCCAGCAACCAGTATCCAGAATCCTGATTGTCCAATTTTCACGCAATCACTCTAAGTTTATTGAAAAATCCAGAACTTTACGGTATAGTTGAATCTATGGATGGCTGCAGAAAGTTTGACAATAATCGAACCCTATTTGTTGTGTCTTTATTTACCCTTCTATTTTTCAATTTGCCAGCCATGTCGGCAACCGTCACAGGAAAAGATCTCAAAAAATTTCAGCGCTCCATTATAGATTACCGTTGGCAACTGAACCCTAAATTCAAAAAGATAAAACGGGCAAAAACGAGTTACATTATTGTCCATACATCAGAATTGGGCCTCAATGGGACCCTTAGAGTGATATCCAAAGGAAAACGGCTACCCTCTGGTCGCAGAACCTATGGCGGGCATACCCACTACGTGATTGCCCGGGATGGCCGCACTTACCGCATGCTGGACAGGAGGTATAAAGCCGATCACGCCGGGCTTAGCATGTGGAACGGGGAAACACACATCAGCAATATTTCAATCGGAATTGAATTGGTGGGATATCACTACGCGCCCATCACGACACAACAATATCGATCCATCGGCCTTTTGATCGATATCCTCCAAAGTGTGTATAATTTAAACGATCGTGCAGTTCTCACCCACAGCCAGGTGGCTTACGGATATCCGAACCTCTGGTTTAAGAAGAACCACCGGGGCCGCAAACGATGTGCAAAAAATTTCATCCGGGCCAAATCCGGTCTGGGTCCTACCTGGGCCTATGATCCTGATGTCCGGGCGCGACGACTTACGGCGGACCCCCAGCTTGCCGAAGTTTTTTACAGTCGCCGAAAACTTCGGGCTAAAGCCGATGAGGCCAACATCATCTCCAATAGCAACACGGCCTGGTCGATCGCCGGGGAAGATTATGACCAGCAGACAACAGTCTACAAATTTCCCAACGGTCGCATTCACACGGGTGACCAAATCTCAGAAAAAATCGGCTGGAATAGAATACCGCCGAAAACGATCGTGCTGCTGAATCAGGAAACCGGCATTAAATTGACTATGAGCAAAGGACCTATTAAAACCATCCCTAATGGCCGAACAGCATGGTCATTGGCAGGTAAGGCCTATAACCACCGCACAACCATTTATTTTCTGCCTTCCGGAAGGATAAAATATGGTTCAATGATATCCAACTGGGATGATCTCCCGGTTAGAACAAAAATTATTGTCGGCTATCGCGGACCGTTCAAAATCCATAAAGATCGGACTGCCTATCAAATAGCCGGCGTGAAATACAGGGACCGAAAAACAATCTACTACCTGCCGACCCAAAAATTGTTGGCCGGTAATAATATAAAGGATTTTAACGAACTTCCAAGCGGTACCCTGGTATTTCTTCCGATATCATAAACCTCCATGTTGCATAAATAACATGGCAAAGAATATCTAATGATCTGTAATTATACACGATATAATAGTGAAAGCACCATTTTGTGGATGTCTCCCCTGGTGAATTCAAAGGATGGGGTCGAT
>JAJRVC010000265.1 GCA_024277475.1 Deltaproteobacteria bacterium | reverse complement strand
GGTTCGGCGACACCGCCTTTTGGTTGCGACATTTTTACCGCCCAACTCATATTCCGGCGACCGTACCTTGAAGTGATCGGCCACGCGTTGCCGTTTCTACTAATTCTTATTCTGGCGACGATTATCCTGATTGCCTTTCCCCAAATCGCCCTGTTTTTACCGAACCTGGCATTGGGTGGTTAATCCGTTCAGTAAGGGCAAATACTGTAAGTGCCGCTTCTGTCAACTATAAAATTTATTATTGAACCCTTCCCCCTCATTTCGATATCTGAAATTCTTGACAGAACGCCGTTCAAATGCCAGATTTTGAGATATGAAAATCCT
This sequence comes from Deltaproteobacteria bacterium, assembly GCA_024277475.1. The sequence goes on along the minus strand of JAJRVC010000265.1, from coordinate 12,540 downwards.
GCTGATATATCCGTATTTTCTCGAAACCCGGATGCATAGCACCGAAGATGTGCGTGCCGTGCCGCTGGGGGTGTACTATGTGGCATCTGTTTTGAAGGATAACCAATATGATGTGGAGATCTTAAACTGGTACAACATCAACGCTACGCCCCAAAAAATCAGGGAAGTGCTGGCCGGGAAAAAGCCCGATGTAATCGGTTTTTCCATTCTGCATGCCAACCGCTGGGGAGGCATCGAAATCGCCGGGATTGCCAAACAGATCGATCCCCGGGTGACCGTCGTGTTCGGCGGCATTGGGGCCACATTTTTATGGAACCATTTTCTAACCCATTTTCGCGAAGTTGATTATGTGGTGATCGGCGAAGGGGAGTACCCGTTTTTAGATTTAATCAGATACCTCGAGTCCGATCATTCCCAGGCGATTGAAACGATCAAGGGGATTGCATTCAGAAAAAACGGGCAGCCAATCCGAACCCGGCCGGCTGCAGCCATCAACCGTCTCGATGATTTGCCGGTTCCAGCCAAATATTTTTCGTATCAGCATCTGTCCTTGACCCGCGGATGTGCCGGTAAATGCAATTTTTGCGGATCTCCCCGGTTCTGGGGAAACAATGTCCGCTTTCACTCTATCGACTACTTTGTCGATCAAATCGAGTGTTTGTATCGCAAAGGGTCCCGCCATTTTTATTTTTCTGATGACACCTTTACAGTCAACAAAAAAAAGGTCATCAAAATATGTAAAAAAATCATCAAAAAAAATCTGGCTATAACATGGGTCGCCATATCCCGGGTGGATTATGTCAGCGAAGAAATTATTTACTGGATGAGAAAAGCCGGCTGTATTCAGATTAGTTACGGGGTTGAAAGCGGTTCGGAAAAAATAAGAACTTTTCTTCAAAAAAAGATCGCCACTACCCGGATCCAAAATGCCTTTGCCTTGACCCGGCGCTATGGTATTATGGCCCGTGCCTACTTCATCTACGGCTGTCCGCAAGAAAGTCAGCAAACCATAAACGAAACGATCGCTTTGATCGAGGACATCAAGCCGCTGAGCGCCATTTTCTATATTCTCGACATTTTCCCGGGAACCCGGCTTTATGAAGACTTCAAACATCGCCTGGGGGTTACCGATGATATCTGGCTGAATCGGGCGGAAGACATTATGTATTTTGAGACCGATCCGGAGTTAACCCGCGAAATGATACTCGACTTCGGACAGAAACTGAGATCGGCATTTCATGAAAAACTCTCCGAATTTACTGAATCATTGCAGTTAATTGACAGAGAAGACCTTTACCCTTGGCACTCGAGTTTTTATTCGAGGCTTGCAATGACTTTTGATCATGGGGATTATAGCCGTATTGACGACATTAAGCATAAAGACGGCCTTGCTGAAAAATTGTACCAACGATCATTGACGTATTATCCCAATGCAAGGGCCTATTTGGGGCTCGGTATTTTGAGCCAGAAAAGGCGTGCTTACCGGGAATCCATACGCATCCTGTCGCGGGGATTATCCCAATTCCCGGAGGATCCCCAGCTTAACATTTGTATGGGAGTCAGCTTGATGAACCTGGGAGAATATGAGCAGGCGTTGTCTCATTTCCTTGGATTTCAGGATGTAAAAGAAGCGGTGCATTTTGCGGCCGAGTGTTACAAGGCCCTGGGCTGGGAGATAGAGAATCGTGACAGCCTTATTTGAAAAAAAGCCGACCTGATGACAATTTCCATTTTTGTACTCGTTATAAGAGGTAGAAAAGTCTGCAAACGCTATAATCCAAAAACGGGGGTATGTCTTATGATCTTTAATATTTCCGAAGCAAAAACCAATCTCTCGAAATTGGTCAATATGGCCTATCATCGTGAAAAGGTTGTAATTGCAAAAAACAATTTGCCGCTTGTTGATATCGTGCCCCATAAGCCTGAAGGGAAAAGAACGCTTGGGCTTCTCTGCGGCAAGCTGAAAGTGCCTGACGATATAATGGCGAAAGATGAGGAAATAAATGAGATGTTTTACGGTAGCGATAAATGAAAATTTTAATTGACACGCATATCTTTATAATTGCGGAGCTCTTTTTCTCCTGATGCCTCCATAAATTCACCAAATGACATCGGAAACAAATAAATATACTGAATTCGTCCAACAGGCATACGAAAATTTTCCGATTCCAGGGCAAATTCTACCAGTGAACCAGCAGTAATCACGTGCAATGACGGCATTTCTTCATAAAAATAGCGCAAAGCCATAATTGCGGGAGGACAATCCTGCACTTCATCTAAAAATAAAAGTGTCTTTCCCGGCTCTATTCTCTTACCGATAAACAGAACGATTTTATCTAGTATATCAGTAAGTTCCAATGATTTAAAAATATCTTTATGTTCAGGATTCTTTTCAAAATTAAGCGTAATCAGGGAAGTAAATTCACGTCTCCCGAACTCATCCACCAAATAGGTTTTACCCACTTGCCTGGCACCACGGACAAGTAATGGATGGCGATTTGCATCCCGTTTCCACTGACATAATACATTGTATAGATCTCTTTTCATGACCGAAATTCCATGATATAAAATTCAGCAGGGATACTTCTGGCTACTTACCAATATTAAAACATGGAAATTCTGGCTATTTTCCAATAATAATATTGAGTAAAAGGGGGTCGAGCCACAGTAAGTAACTGATTATTCAAAAAAATTAGCTTAAAATGAGGTCAGCTTTCGGACTTGACGCTGCCATTTTTTTTTGGGGGGGAGGATGGGCGTTTTAAAACCAAGGTTGTTAACAAGCTCATGTTGCCGAATTCCTCGGGGAAAAAGCCGGCCATGAATTCCGAAAAGGCTTTTTTCCCATCCGATACCTTAAATAACCATGAACGACCCCGTTACATCCATTACATTGCTGCAGTTGCTGCATGCCTTTACTTACCGCCACGGCGGACCGCACATACTTCCGCGCTTAGACTTCTACGACAAAATTAGTCGACATTCCACCCAATTTATCTGTTTTAGACACCGGTGGAAAGAAAATAGATAACCCCGTGCTAACGCCCTTTGGAGGAAGTCTTCACTGTGTTTAAAAAAAGTTTATCAAAACAAAGCGAATAAACGTTCTTCTTGCAAAGTTTGTAAAAACACAGCAAACTGCCCCTTATACTTGCGAATCTATCTTTAGGCCCATAAGTGCCTAAAAGGTAGCAACTCCTCCCACCGGATACGATTTCGACAGCCCTTATATTGCTGTGGCGACCCCAGGACATCGAGAACACACGGTGCAGCCAAGCGTTCTATGCCCAAATCTTCTTATTATAAGCCAATTTGATTAAAAATGCCGGGTTGACATCACGAATGCCAGTTAGTATAGAAATTTCGATTGATTGAAACGGTCAGGGGTACAGTCATCATTTTCTACTAATTTGCTCTTAAAAAACGAATTCTTATCCTTTATCATTTTCAATCCAAAGGTCTGAAGACGCAAACCAAAAACCCTACTTATATAAGGAGGTACCCATGCAGCCAAAGGCGACAGGAACAATGAAAGTAGGTGACTATCTCAGGGTTGCAGCAATTCGTTACCGCAACCGGGAAGCGATTTTTTGCTCGAGTACAGGGCGCCGCTTCACTTTCATGGAAGTCAACAGGCGGACCAACCAGCTGGCCAACGGGCTTATGGCCATGGGTCTAAAAAAGGGAGATACAGCGGCTTTTATTTGTACGAACCGGGCTGAAATAGTCGAGATTTATTTTGCCCTGGCCAAGATCGGTGTTATCGGCATACCACTGAATTATCGCCTGGCTGCCGCAGAGATGATAGAGCTTATTAGTCATTGTGATGCCACAGCCGTTTTATTTGATCCCTGGTTCAGTGAAATAGCCATTCAGATACACGACCAGTTGCCCCAGATAAAATATTTTGTCGGTATGGGGGATAGCCTGCCCGACTTTGTCAGTGAATATGAACAATTTTTATCTGAAAACCTGGATATAGAACCGAATGTGGAAGTTAGCGAAGAAGATTATCAATATCTGAACCTGACTTCGGGAACCACCGGTCTTCCCAAGGCTTACATGCTGACTCATTATAATAACAGCACGGCCTTACCGGTGATGTCCGATCTCCACCATGTTACCAGAAATGATGTAATCCTCACGGCCTTCCCGATTTTCGGGCGAGTGGGGTTTGCCTGGTGCGGCATTGCTATTTATTCAGGAGTACGTAATGTCATCCACCAGTTTAATCCCCAGGAGATTCTGCCCTTGATAGAATCCGAAAAGGTAACAATATCCAACTGGGTGCCCACCATGGCCAGTTTCGTTCTGGCCCAGCCTGACGTAGAGAAATACGATGTAAGCTCGCTGCGGGCACTGGTTTTTGCCGCAGCACCGCTGACCTCATCCTTGCAGAAAGAAATCAGGGAACGAATTTGTCCCAACATCTATGAATATTACGGGCTCCAGGAATCCGGGATCCTGGTAAGTATCGGGCCTGAGGAAAAAACCCGCAAACCCGATTCGGTCGGGCAGGTTATTTTTGGGGTGGAGATACGGATCTTAGATGCCGGAGGCAAAGATGTCCCAACCGGTGAGATCGGCGAGATCATCGGTCGCGGCGCGGCGGTAACAGCTGGGTATTTCAAAAATGAGGAAAAAACCCGCGAATCATTTAAAAACAGCTGGTTCTATACCGGCGACTTAGGGCGCATGGACGAAGAAGGCTTTCTTTACCTTGAAGGCCGCAGCAAGGACATGATAATATCCGGTGGTCAGAATGTGTTTGCGGTGGAAGTGGAATACGTTCTCATGGGCCATCCGGCCGTTGCCGACTGCGCGGTCATCGGTCTGCCCGATAAAACCTGGGGCGAGGCAGTCACAGCCGTGGTGGTAAAAGCCCCGGATAAAGAAATCACGGAAGAGGAATTGATTGCTTATGCCAGAGAAAAAATAGCCGGTTTCAAAACACCCAAAAAAATAATAATGTATGAGGGATTGCTGCCCCGAACGCCAACCGGCAAGGTAACAAAATATGTCCTGGTAGATAAATATTCCCCGAAGGTCTGAGGCAGTCAGACCAAAAAAGTACAGACATCATGCACTATGAACCTCTGAAAATTGTCGTTAACGACTTGATCTGCAGGTTTTGACGTCTGCATTTTGGCTGCCGCCCCTTGCCAGCTGATTTTTTAGATACTGAAGTATTTAGGTAAACGCAAAGCACCGGTAAAGGCTCACGGCTCGCTGATTGAAGCTTTTATCATTTACGACGATTTACCAACTCCCGTCGCGGGATGATTACCTGATTTGAAAAATCGCCCTAAAATTTCAACTCCAATCTGACGTTCAGCACCGATTACGATACCCCTTAAACCTCCAGAGAGGAGGTCGTCATTCCGCCTATGGGGAACAGGGGTCTGGCCACGCTAAGTGATTCATATTGCCAATCAAACCTGCCGCAAGATGGAATCTCTCAGAAAATTATCTTTTATTTTAAAGAAAATTATTGCGAATATAGTAAAATTGTTATCATATTAGAAAATTATTGCAGATATAGAAGGTAAAATTCTAATGGTTATTGAAAACAAACAATATTATTCAAAAACCCTTGAAAAAGGAATGATAATATTAGATCTTTTCGACCGTGACCATCAACACCGCGGCCTATCGGAAATATCCCGACTGACGGGCATTAACAAAACATCAACCTACCGTTTGGTGAATACCCTGGTACAGTTGGGGTACTTAAGAAAAAGCAAAAGCAACAAATCGCTGAGATTAGGCCCGAGAGCCTTTGTGCTTGGGCATCATTTTTTTCATGGATTCGATATATTTCAGAGTGTTAAACCAATTATTGATAAGACTTTTTTAGAACAAAAAATATCTATCGACTCGGCATTATTGCACGGACACACTTTAATATCGCTCTATCGGCGAGAAATGCCAAATCTTATTTATTTTCGTCTTCCATTGATAATGGATGAGCTCTATGCTCGTGCCATGGGTAAGGCTATTCTGGCCAAGTTTGACCCTGCTGAATTATCCAAAATCATAGAGGAGATCCAAATAAAAAAACTTACCCCCAACACCTTGCTTGATAAGGAAGCAATACTAAAAGATATTGAATTAACGCGTAATCGTGGATATTCAATTAATAATGAAGAATATGTCGAGGGGCTTATTTGCATTGGGGCACCCCTGATGAACTTTCGTGAAAATACCGTCGTTGGTGCCGTCAGTCTTGATTTTCCAACCACTGAATACTCACTGGATTCTATTAAGCGAAACTTTCCAGGAGTTCTTACAAAACTAGCCAGTGAAATTTCAGAAACTGTCACATCTGCTGAAATCTAAATTTGAACGGTTACCGCGATTTAATTCCTGCCTGCCATAATCCAAGCTCGACTAACAAATTCGTAAAAAAGTCTTGACAAACCAATAATTACGATGTTATTGGTTCTAAAAATGCTTTCTTGTTACTATTATAGTGACTATAATTCATAATGATTTGTAACAGGAATGATTTTAAACATGAACGATTTTTCCCTGATCAACGAGGTGTACGGAGAATTTTTCAAACAAAATTTCCTGGCTTGTGCCTGTGTGGAGGTGGCCCGACTTCCCAAGGATGCCAATGTCGAGGTCAAGGCAGTCGGTTTGCTTTAGTAACAGATTCTTTGGGTTAGGAGGATAGACCCATGTATGTATCGCATCTGTCGTGCCCCAAATGCAATAAGACATGAAACCGGAAGCATATTATCTCAAAGTCGTTGATAAATACACGCTTCAATCCATCCACGCACAGAGCTTGCAACTACTTGCTGAAGCCGGTGTGATCTTCAAAAATGAGGCGATCATCCGCCGCTTTGCCCGCAAAGGGCAAAAGGTCGATGGCAAACGCGTTTATCTCTCAGAGGCGCTGGTATCCGAAGCACTGGAGGTCACGCCTAAAAGTTTCACCATGATCGGGCGAAACGGTGTTGCCGGAGTGCGGATCGGCGAAAATCAAGGATCTACGGTTGTGGCCCCGGGAAACGGAACGCTCTTCATTCAGGACATTGAAGGCCGCAGACGGCGGGCAACGCTTTCCGATTTCGACAATATCGTCAAACTTTGTGAAAACAGCCGCAATGTCAACCTGGTGGGCGCCATTCCAGTGGACCCCGGCGATCTCTCTAGGCAATCCAAACCGGCCAAACTGGTCCATCATTTGATGCGCTACAGCAACAAACCGTTGATCGGTCAGGCGGCAACCCTCGAGGAGGCTCGCCAAGTTTTCGACATCATCGAAATTGCCTTCGGACAAAAGGGTTATCTCGACGACCACGTAACTATCGCATACGGGGTCAATCCTGCCAGTCCTCTCTGTTTCGAGCCGCTGACCTGTGAGACCATACGGGCATATGCCGAGAAAAAACAGGCTCTATTCATTTTACCGGGTCTCATGCCGGGCTTGACCGGCCCCATGGATTTCAAAGGCTTGGTAGTGCTCTCCAATGCCGAGAACCTGGCGGCCCTTACCTGTGCCCAGATAATCAATCCCGGCACACCCGTGGTTTACTCCGCGGGCACCTTTATGGTGAACATGACAAATTTCTATGCGGTCACCGGGTCGCCTCAGAGTGCTCTGGTCAATATTGCCGGAATCCAGATGGCGCGCGAATACTATGGTCTTCCGTCACGCACCATGGCAGGTCTGACGGATGCGAAGCGGATTGACTTCCAGGCTGGTGCCGAAACCATGCAAAATCTGACCCTTTACACCATGGCGGGTGTGCATGTGATCAACGAATGTTTAGGGGTTTTGGACTCCATTACCACGACCAGTTATGAAAAATGGATCTTGGACGATGAACTGCTGAGCCGACTGCGTGTTTTTTCTGCCGGTATTGATCAGGTTGCCGCCGAAAATGTTTTAGATGCGATGATATCTCTGGGTCCAGGCGGAGACTATCTGCAGCAACCCAGCACGTTTCAGAACTGCCGCTCGCTTTATATGCCTGAAATTTCGGACTGGAACCCGTATGAAGATTGGGAAAAAGCAGGTAAGCAGGATGTGCTGCAAATTGCACGAGAAAAATGTGATCGCATTCTTCAAGACCGCGAAACTATGCTGCTTCCGATAGAAGTTGATCAAGAAATCGAAACATATACTAAGACACTTTGATCTAAATTTGACAATCTCGTAAAAAGACAAAATTCTCGAATTACGATTTCTTAACCTATTTAAATTATTAAGTAGAAAGTTTTATTTTGTGTTTTTTGTGCCTTTTTGCGGCCATATCAAAATCAAATTTGAAGAGGTGATATAAATGAGTACGTATTTAAAAAAGGCTATCAAGACGCCTGAGACCGATGAATGCGAAACGCAAGAAATTGTCGAACGCATTCTTGAAGATGTTCGCAACAACGGAGAAGAAGCATACCTGCGCCATTATGGTGCAAAATTCAAATATTGGGATCAAAAGTTGATTCTGACTAAAGAAGAAATCGCCGAACGAGGCGCCACAGTATCCGAACAGGTAAAAGATGATTTGAAATTTGCTTACGACCAAGTCTACGGTTTTGCAGTTAAGCAAAAAAAGAGTCTGCTGGAATTTGAGACAGAGTTGTATCCGGGGGTGACACTGGGCCAACGGTTGATTCCCTGCAATTGTGCGGGGTGCTATATCCCCGGCGGCAGATTTGCCCATGCAGCCTCGGCGATTATGAGCATCGCCACCGCCAAAGCGGCCGGCGTTCCCTTTGTGGTGGCCGTCTCACCTTCACATGACGGTAAAACCATCAACCCTGCGATTCTCTATGCGGTTTCGCTGTGCGATCCTGATGTGTTCATGATGATGGGCGCCACCCATGCTATTGCGGCAATGGCTTATGGTCATTTTACCGGCAAACCGTCTGATGTCATTGTAGGACCGGGCAACCGTTTTGTCGCCGAAGCAAAAAGGGTTCTTTTTGGGCAAATTGGCATCGATGTATTTGCCGGTCCCACTGAAGCACTCGTTTTGGCCGATAAAACCGCCGATCCCTATATCGTGGCCATCGATTTGATGAGTCAGGCCGAACATGGTTATGACTCACCGGTATGGCTGGTTACCGATTCAAAAGAAGTGGGTGAGAAAGTGTTGGCCTTGATGCCGCAGGTCATTGCCGATCTGCCGGATTCCGAAGTGGCAGAGATTTCCTGGCGTGATTATGGAGAAATTGTGCTTTGCGCGGATCGCGAGGAAATGGCCAAGGTTAACGACGAATATGCGGCAGAGCATGTCCAGGTTATCGCCGAAGATCTGGATTGGTGGTTGAAAAAACTGGTTAATTATGGGTCTTTGTTTTTGGGTGAAGAATGTACCGTGCCTTATGGCGACAAGACATCCGGCACCAATCATATTCTTCCGACTAAAAAAGCGGCACGCTATTCAGGTGGGTTGAGCGTGGGTAAATTTATTAAAACCGTCACCTATCAGAAAGTGAGCAAGGAGGCCAACCGCAAGATTGGGGCGGTTGCTTCCCGAATTTCCCGGATAGAGGGTATGGAAGGACATGCCCGCGCGGCTGACGTTCGGTTGCGAAAATATTTCCCTGACGAAACATTCGATTTCGAAGTCTACGATCATAAACCTTATATATAACGTTTCACATTTTCGGATTTGAAAGAAATGACTCCGCAATCTGATGAAGAGATAAGATTCACCAAAGAGTTCACTCACCAGGAGCCGATTCCCGAAGCGGGTATCCAGCGGGCACTGGAGTTACTGCAATCCGGACGTCTGCACCGCTACAATACGGATCCGGGTGAAATATCTGATGTTGCTTTGCTTGAAAAGGAGTACGCCGAATATGTGGGTGCACGTTATTGCCTTGGGCTTTCATCTTGCGGCAGTTCCATTCACGTGGCCCTTAAAAGTGTGGGTGTGTTGCCGGGTGATAAAATACTGTGCAACGCCTTTACCTTGGCGCCGGTACCCGGAGCAATCGAAAATGCGGGTGCCGAGCCCGTATTTGTTGAGATCACCGGTGATTATCTTACCGATCTTGATGATTTACAGAGCAAGGCTGTGCAATCCAAAGCCAAATATTTCCTCCTGTCCCACATGCGGGGGCATATCGTGGATATGGATCGCACTACACAGATTTGTGAGGACTTGGGCATTATCCTCATTGAAGATTGTGCCCATACCGTTGGGGGCCGTTGGGGAGAGACGTTTACCGGTCGTTTCGGGAAGGTGGGTTTATATTCCAGCCAGACCTACAAGCACATGAATTCGGGAGAGGGCGGGCTTTTGGTGACCAATGACGATGATGTGATCGCAAAGGCTATTCTCTATTCGGGATCATACATGTTCTACGAACGCCACCTCTCAAGGCCGCCTCTGGAAGTTTTCGAACAATATAAAAAGCTGATCCCCAATTTCAGCCTGCGCATGTCCAATCTCGCGGCGGCCCTGATCCGTCCGCAGTTGGTCGATCTTGACAGACAATGCCGGCGCTGGAACAAGCGCTACGATTTATTTGAAACGAAACTGACTGGAACAGATCATATTCGGATCCCAAAGCGGCAGGCTAAGGAAGGATATGTGGGGTCTTCGTTTCAGTTTACTCTTACCGGTATTGACCTTCCAGCGATTAAAAGCTTCATTGAAACCTGTGCCGAAAGAGGGGTAGAGATCAAATGGTTCGGTGCCAAAGAACCGGTCGGTTTCACCAGTTCCTGGGAAAGCTGGCAATACATTAAAAATTGGCAGTCGCTGCCCCGCACACGAAAAACACTTGATTTTATGTGTGATTTCAGAATTCCGCTGACCTTCACGATGGAAGACTGCATAACCGTGGCGGCGGTTATCAAACAGGTGGCAGCGGAGATTTTTAATTAGCTCATAATAGTTTCACCGCCCGCTGCGCTCTTTGCGGCTGCGGTGAATTTAATTTTAAAGTTGCACTAACCCATGCTTTAATAGCTATTTCCGCATTAGTAAGTATCAAACAATAGATAGGAGGTGACATAAATGGTGAAAAGAAATTTATACTCAGACGTTTCCATTTCGGGTGGCTTCGGTTTCGATGTCTTTACCGAAGACGAGATTAATAAAATTCACCTTGCAACTCTCGAAGTAATGGAAAAGACGGGGCTTTATGTTGGAACGCCGGAAGCCCTGGACATTCTTGAAGGGGGTGGCGCAAAGGTTGACCGTGAAAAGAAAATTGCCAAATTCCCATCCTACCTGGTGGAGGATTGTATTCGTTCTGCACCCCATAAAATCGTTCTATATGGACGCGACCCCCAGCATGATGTTGTCCTGGAAAATAAACGGGTCAATTTCTGCACCTTCGGTCAAGGCGTTTTCATCATGGAGTTAGATGGCACCGTGAGAGCTTCGGTCAATGAGGATGTCGGCAAGGCGGCCCTGCTCACCGATGCTATGGAAGAGGTGGATGTATGTGAGCGTTCACTGACCGCCGGGGATGCTCCGGAAAATACGGCGCCCATTCATGAGGCGGAAGTGGTTTTTGCCAATACTTCAAAACACACGGTCTATGGCCCGGGCAATGGCTGGCGTGCCGGCAAAATCATTAAAATGGCGCAAAGTATTGTGGGAGGGGAAGAAAATCTTAGAGAACGTCCCATATGTACTATCAACTGTTCTCCCACCAGTCCTCTCACACTTGATGAAAACTGCTGTACCGGTGTCATGACGTGCGCGCGGGCAGGGGTGCCGTGTAACCTGATTTCCATGGTGATGGCCGGTGCCTCAGGCCCCATTACCCTACCCGGTTCCCTGGTGGTTCACAACTGCGAGATTCTTGGGGCGATTGTATTACATCAATTGACCCGTAAGGGCACACCTGTGATTTATGGGTGTTCATCGCTGAGTTTTGATCTGAAGTTGACAACAACTCCGGTGGGTTCTCCGGAGTGCGGCCTGCTCAACGCCGGCGCACCCAGGTTGGCCCAAAAGTATATGCTGCCGAGTTTTGCCGCCGGTGGGTAGGCTGACAGCAAATTGCCCGATGCACAGGCGGGTCATGAAAAGACGTTGACCGGCATCTGTGCTGCCATGGCGGGTGCAAACTTAATTTACGGTGCCGGCATGTTGGATTCCGGTCTGATTTTCAGCTATGCCCAGCTGCTCATTGACAATGACATATTCAAAATGATCCGCAAAGTGATGCAGGGGATGCACATAGACGATGAAAATCTTGCAGTGGATATCATCAAATCGGTAGGGTCCGGTGGTGATTTTCTCATGCAGGAGCATACCATGAAATATATGCGAACCCTTCCATCAACACCAAATCTAATAGAACGAGGGAACCGGGAAAACTGGCTGGAATCCGGAGGAAAAGAACTTGCAGAACGTGCGGCAGAAAGAGCCGCTGAGATTTTGGCAAATCATAAGCCTGTACCCTTAAACGATGACGCAAAATCTGTCTTACGCTCTATTGTGGCAGAATCTGATGCAGAAATGGAAGAAATGAACAAGAAACGATAGTACAAACTATTTAGCACGCGGCCACAACCCAGAACCGGGTCGTTTGGCCGGGGAAAGGAGAAAAATC
>JAJRVC010000264.1 GCA_024277475.1 Deltaproteobacteria bacterium | reverse complement strand
TATCGGGCCTTATGAAGGAGTATCGAGTATCGGCTATGGTATTACGATTGATGGACCCAATGGAAAAATCAAAATTCAACCGCAGCGTACCAATAATATTATGGTAAGCGTCCGGGGAAGTGCCCTGAGGGTTTGGGGTCGGGAGAATGGGCGGGGGATTATTGGGTGGGGGTCCAATTGTCTGGCAGGAGGTCATGGAGTTGGTTGGCGGGGTGGTCGCTGATGCGGGCGATGATGTCTTTGAGGTAGGTGAAAACATTGAGGCCATGGCGTTTGGCGGACTGGGTGATCGTAAAAATGACCGCTGCGGTTCGGCCACCGTTATCGCTACCGAAGAAGAGCCAGTTTTTTCGGCCCAGGGCCAGGGGACGCATTCGTTGTTCGGCGATATTATTATCAATCGAAAAATCGCCATCCTGGGTATACACCATTAAGGCCTCCCAGCCGTTGAGGGTATAATTGATGGCTTGTCGAATGGGGCTTTGCGGGCATCATAAAACTTGCGTCGCGCATGCGCCCAGCAGAGCAATTCAATGATGTTGCGCAGCGGATCATCGAAAATGAAATTATATCCGGCATACGCATCGGCCTGCAGGAAACCTTCTTTATAATCGCGCAAAAATTCTTCCGGCCCGGCCCGGCACCGATCGGCGGTATAATCATACACATAATAGGGGTGATTTTTATCGCCGCAATAAATCCAGATTCTCCCGGTTCGGGTTTTTCCGTCCAGTGTTTTATCCTGAACTCGAACCGGAGTATCATCGCTGTTTATCACCTTGGACTGCAGAATCTCCTGGACCATCAGATCGTAAAGCGGCATTAATAAATCCGCCGTACCGGCCGCCCAACCGCACAGGGTGGACCGTTTAATATCAATATTATGACGACTGAATATGCCTTCCAGGCGATACAACGGCAGATGGTCCACGTATTTACTGACGGCGACATGAGCCAATAATCCCGCAGCCGGTATTCCTTTTTCGATGGGCTGGCGATCTTTATTGGCCGTCACCACCGTTTTCTCACACCCTTTGCAGGCATATTTAAAACAGACATGCTCGATGACCCGCAGGGAAGCCGGAATGAAATCGAGTTGCTCACTGGTCTCGGCGCCGATGCGTTGCAAGGGTTCGCCGCAGCAATCGCAAATCTTTTCAGAATCATCCAAGTCGTATTCAATCGTATCGCGCGGCAAATCTTTGGGAAGCGGCTTACGTTTGGGTTTCTTACGGCTATAGGTGATGGTCTCTTTGGCCTCTTCTTCTTTAGGAGGATTGTTTTCCTGCTCTTGAGTCTTTTGCTCATCCAGTTCTTTCAGATAGTCCTGCATGACCGGCAACAGCAATGCGGGATCAATATCTTCGAGCCGTTCTGATTTACGACCGAAACGATTGCGCAGCAGTTGCTCAATGGTGTGCTGTAAACGCCCCATCTTTTTTTCAGCTTTGCCGAGGGATTCAAACAACTCTTCGATGAGAGTATGGCAAAGGTTGATGTCGTTGGGAAGTGTTTTAGCCTCCATGCTATTCATGGTCGTATTGTAGCAGAGACGGAAATAAACGCAAGCGTTATTTTCGAAAACAATCAAAAATAATTCATTAAAACGCCTGTTTCTGTGCATTTTATGACGAGAGCGAAAAACGTTTTTTGCGTTGGATCTTTTTGAAATCGATTCCTTCAAGCATCATGGATAATTGGTGATGTTCCAACGGACCATCGTCCGTGAGATTGACAGGAATAGTGAAGGTGCCTTTTTCCAAACGCTTGTACCAGATCGCATAGCCGTCTCGGTCCCAGTATAACAGCTTGAGAGAATTGCCACGCTTGTTGCGAAAAACAAAGAGATACCCGCTTAAGGGATCCTGCCCAATAACGCTTTGCACCATCATCGCCAGAGAGTCAAACGACTTCCGCATGTCCGTGGCTTGCTGGCAGAGATATATTTTTACCGCCGATGGAAAACTCAGCAATCTGCTTAAACCGAACCGTATCCGTTGAAAGCGACTTGACGGCGGCCCGCAATTTTTTCCGCCAATAATAAAACCGCCACACCACCAGCCCCTCATTCTCGCAAAACCGCCGAACCGTCAACCCGCTCGCCAAGTGAGCCTGCAACACCCTCTGCCAAAACAAAACATCCTCTTGCCCTGCCCCCGCCCTGCTCTGCCGATTACCCATGACCATCTCCTAAAAAGAATCATGGCCCCAGAATACCCACCCCATTTAAAATAACAAGATGTGCTTCCCCGGACGCTTACGATGTTTGTAGAGTGGACACATGATTAATTCTAACAATTTTGATATTTCTTCTTTATCTGAATCTAAGGAATTCAAAGAAATTCATAATATTATTTGGGAACTAACGGGTATAGTAATTTCCTTGGTACATCCTGACGGTACCAGGGTCAAATTGCTTTTGCCGGAGTCAAAATTTAATCCTATTTGTCAAGTCATTCGATCTGTTCCCGAGGGTATAAAAACTTGTACTGCTACCAATCGTGCAAGTTGCAATCAGGCTAGTGAAGTTGGACACGGCATTTGCTATTTCTGTCATGCCGGACTTATTGATTTCGCGGTGCCAATATATATTGGAGGCAACTATGTCGCTACGATACTT
>JAJRVC010000263.1 GCA_024277475.1 Deltaproteobacteria bacterium | reverse complement strand
TTTCAGCAAACCCTATCGTTGCAAAAGCCGGAGGGCTTCAGAGCCAAGGCGTCAAGGGTGAAGTTGTAGTCGTTTACCTCGAATCCTTGACAACACAGGACCTGGAGTCCTCCGGCTTTCCCGAAGGGTAAACAACATGGCAAAATCGACTCCATCCTTTGAATTCACCAGGGGAGACCTCCACAAAATGGTGCTTTCACTATTATATCGTGTATAATTACAGATCATTAGCTATTCTTTGCCATGTTGTTTATGCAACATGGGGGTAAAGGTGGCATGCGACAGCATGCCCCGGTTTTACCTCTTTGAGATGTGGTTGACTATCCCGGCATACATCCATGACTTGCAAACAACGCGTTTGGAAGCGACAACCGGGCGGTGGATCAATGGGTCGCGCGACTTCGCCTCTGATTTTGGGAACGGGTCTCTTATAGGCGGGATCGGGAATTGGAACCGCGGCTATAAGGGCCTGGGCATAAGGGTGATGGGGATCGGTAATCACGTCCCTGGTGGCCCCCAGTTCCATGATCCGGCCCAGATACATGATCATCAAGCGCTCTGAAATGTTGGACAGAATTGAGAGGTCATGGGAAACATAGATACACGAAAAATTCATTCGTGCGGATAGATCTCTGATAAGATCCAATATTCCGGCGCGAATGGAAACATCCAGCATCGATAAGGGTTCATCGGCAATAACCAGCTTAGGTTCCAGAACCAGGGCCTGGGCAATACCGACCCGCTGTCTTTCTCCGCCACTCATCTGATGGGGGTAGCGGTTTTTATACTCCTCAGGTGTTAATCCGGCCATAGCGATCGTTTCGTTGGTTCTTTCCCTGATCTCTGTTTTACTCTTGTCGGTAAGCGCCCGGAGAGGCTCTGCCACTAAATCGAAAACAGTATACCTCGGGTTAAGAGACTCATAGGGATCCTGGAAAATAATCTGAACCTCACGGCGGTAGTTACGGACTTCTTCTTTGGACATCTCGCAGACATTGCGATCTTTATACAGGATGGCACCGCCGGTCGGTTCCCGAAGCTTGGCGATGGCCAGACATGCCGTTGACTTGCCACAACCTGATTCTCCGGCAAGACCCATGATCTCACCAGGCTCCATGGAGAAGCTTACCCCATCGACAGCCTTGATAATTTTCGGCTTTTCTCCACCCACCAGTTTAGCCAGGAACTTGGGTTGGAGATAGAAGTATTGTTTTAAGTCGCTGACCTCGAGGATTGCCATGTCTTTTTATCTCCTGCAAGTTTTCGAAATTCTTCAATATGGCTTGTTCGGATGCAATGGACAAAATGGCCTGGTTTTATCTCCAGATCCGGTGGCCTGGTTTTCTCACATTCCGGTATAACGAAAGGACACCGAAAAGCAAAAAGGCATCCGGGCATGTCCTCAATTAAATTCGGCGGCGAGCCGGGAATAGAAATGAGCTCCCGGTCAAGGGCCTTAATACTGGGAAAGGCGTTTTTGAGGCCGAGGGTGTAAGGATGATAGGGTTCATTGAAAAGCTCCATTGTTTCAGCCGATTCCATCAATCGGCCGGCATACATGATTCCGATGCGATCGCTCATTTCTGCAATAACCGAAATGTCATGGGTGATGAGCAATATTGATGCAGCCGACCCGGCTTTCCGCCGGATTTCCTTTATGTTTCTCAAAATCCGTTCCTGGACCAGAACGTCCAGACCCGTGGTCGGTTCATCCATGATGACCAACGCCGGATTCAAAACCAAAGACATGGCGATCATGGCCCGCTGGCGCATTCCGCCGCTGAACTCATGAGGGTAGGCTTTCATCATACCGGCCTGGAGACCCACCGCATCAAAAAGCCTTTCGACAATCTGTTCGCATTTAGCCTTATTGTATTCGGTGTGGGCCAGGATAGCTTCGCTGCACTGGTCTCCAACCCGGTAGACCGGATTAAGCGCGTTCATGGCGCTCTGGGGGACCAAGGCGATTCCCTGCCAGAGGATCTTTTCCCGGAATTCCTTCTCCGGCATGGAGAGAATATCCTGACCTTTAAATTGCATTTTATCAGCTGTCACGTGAGCGCTTTGGGGAACCAGACGAATGAGGGTGCGTATGAGAGTCGATTTACCGCAGCCGGATTCACCGGCCAGGCCGACGACCTCGTTCTCCCTGATGGTTAAAGAGATACCGTCATTGGCTTTGACGACCCCTTTTTCTGTTTGATAATGGGTCTTGAGGTTTTCTATTTCTAAAATCATGTCGCATTATCTCCGCTAGCGCTGTTTTAGGCGTGGATTGGCCACTTCCTCATACGCCCGCGAGATGAAGACCAGAGAGCTGACCAGCAAAATAATGCAGATAGACGGCCAGGCAAACCACCACCAGGCTGTTCTGATCTTCCCCGAAATCCAAAGGTTGTAAAGCATTCCGCCCCAAGTGAGGTTGTCCGGATCACTAAAACCCAGAAAACTGGCCCCTGCCTCGGCCAGAACAGACCAGGCGATGTTAAAAGAGGTGTAGAGGAGTAAGAGGGGCAGGATGTTGGGCATGATGTGACCGTATATGATTCTCAGATTGCTGCATCCTCTGGCTTTAGCCGCCAGGATAAACTGCCGCTGCCGAATGGCAAGGGCCTGAGACCGAACCACCCGGGCCGAGGTTCGCCAGACAATGCAGCAGATAGCGATGATCACAAACCAAATATTGCGGCCAAAGAGGGAAATAAGGACGATTAGAAACGGCAAAAAGGGCATGCCGTAAACGATATCGGTAAAGCGCATCAGTATTTCGTCAATTTTTCCCCCATAAAAAGCTGAGAAGAGTCCGATGTTGGCGCCGATAACGATGGAGATCAGCCCGGACACCAATCCGATCAGGAAGGTGGTCCGGGTGGCATAAATCATCTGGCTCAAGATGTCACGGCCCATAGCGGTGGTGCCCAGCGGAAAATCCCACGACGGCGGCCGGAGCATTGCCAGCTTGCCATTGGAATCCCGCAGCGATTCCCAAAGATCGTGGGGGGCGATCCAGGGAGCCAGCAACGCGACCAGACCGAAAAGCAAAATGATTGCAGCCCCGAATTTGCCGAAACGGTTGCTTGTAATAATTCCAACCTGGGTAACAAAAAAATCTTTGATGCTGTCCAGTTTCATTTCGTTGGCTCCAGTAAACAGTCCGCTGTGAGACCAAATTGCAGATTGATAGAATTCTTTTTCAGTCCTTCCCCCCACCCATGGATATCCTCGGATCAAGATAACAATATGAAATATCCGACACCAGGTTCAAGAAAATGACCAGGGCCGCCAGCAGCAAAAAGGTGGCCTGGGCGACCGGGTAGTCGTGTGAGGAGGCCGCCTCGACCATCAACTGGCCCATGCCGGGCCAGGAGAAGACCTGTTCAACGATGACCTGTCCTCCCAGGGCAAATCCTATCAGAACCGAGGACACGGTAAACACCGGCAAAAGCGCGTTGCGGGCTGCATGCTTGATCATGACCACGGTGGGGGACAACCCCTTGGCCTGGGCCAGTTCAATGTAATCACTTCCCATAACCTCGAGCATGGAGTCACGCATGATCAGCATCGGTGTGGCAAGGTAGTAAAAAGCAGTGGTGATGGTCGGAAGTACAAGATGATGCAGAAAATCCTTGCTGAAAAGCATCTGAATTCCGGTAGCCAGTCGCATGCCCGGGGTGGCCATGCCACCGGTAGGAAAAAGATCAAGCCGGTAGCTGAGGATTATTAAAAACAGGATGCCGGTGACAAAAGGCGGGGCCGACTGGAGGACCAACGCGCTCACAGTGGAACCCACGTCCAGGGCGCTGCCGCGTTTCCAGGCCATGACCATGCCCAGGCCGGCGCCGGCCACCAGGGTAAAGCTCATGGCGGCACCCATGAGAAAAATGGTGTTCCAGAAACGGTACTTGAGAATGCTGAACACTTCATGCTGGGTGGTGTAAGAGCGGCCCCAGTTCAAGGTGACGATGTTTTTTAGATACAACAGATATTGGACAATTAAAGGTTTGTCCAGCCCAAAGGCTTCTTTTAATCTGGCCTGGGCAGCCTCATCCAGTGCCGGACTGATCACTTGCGCAGTAGGGTCGCCGGGCATAACGCGAAAGATAAAGAAGAGGATGGTGGCGACCGCAAATATAGTCATAATTGTATATAAAATTCTTCTGATGATATATTCTTGCACCTTTTTTCTCCTCCGGCAAAGGGGAGGCGACCGGAACTTTCAGGCCGCCTCCATTCTTGGCAGGCAACAACCAAGGGGCTCCACCCCATAGAATGTTGGAATACTTATAGAGAGATACATCGAACTAAGCCGGATAGTGGAGTTTGCCTTTTTTCCACGTGTAGCCTGCCTCGGCCAGGATCTTTTTGGCCTTGTTGATGTCTTCGGGGTAGGATTGAACCGCCGGATTGTGCCAGAATTTATTGGCCGGTGCAATGACCGAACCGCCCCGATCCGCCAGCCCGGATAAAATGGCTTCAAT
>JAJRVC010000018.1 GCA_024277475.1 Deltaproteobacteria bacterium | reverse complement strand
GGGGATCGGGCCACTTGCCTGTTTTTGCCGGCTATGTCGGAAAAGGTCTGTTGGATGGCGCCGCTGTTGGAGACGTATTTGCATCGCCTTCAGCGCAACAAATGGCGGCAGCAATGCGCTATGCCCATGCCGGGTCAGGCATTCTAAGGCTGTACGGGAACTATGGCGGCGATGTAATGAACTTCGACATGGCCGGCGAGTTGGTTGAGTTGGAACATGACATTCGCTCAACTACAGTGTTGCTCGCCGACGATGTTGCCAGCGCATCTCCTGAAGAGAACGAGAAGCGGCGGGGCGTTGCAGGCATGGTTTATGCTTTCAAGATTGCCGGCGCAAAAGCCGAACAAATGGCCGACCTTGACGAGGTAACGAGGGTGGCGCAAAAGGCCGCCGATTGTTGTCGTTCAATTGGTATCGCACTTTCTTCCTGCACGGTTCCACAGGCCGGAAAAGCAACCTTTGAAATTGCTGAAACCGATATGGAAATGGGCATGGGCATTCACGGTGAGCCAGGCATCTGGCGCGACACCCTGAAAAGCGCCGACTTGATTGTTAATGAAATGTTGGAACGTCTGCTCGTCGACATGCCTCTCGTTAAGGACGACAGAGTCTCAATTCTTGTCAATAGCCTCGGCGCGACACCCCAGGAGGAACTTTATATTATGTATCGCCGTAGCAAGGAAATATTCGACGATATGGGTGTCGAAATTGTTTTGCCGCTGGTGGGACGATACGCGACATCCATGGAAATGGCGGGGGCCACGATTACCCTGTGCAAGCTTGACGATGAACTTGAAACCCTGTTGAAAGCACCGGCGGAATGCCCATTTTGGGGGCCGTAATGGATCAGTTCACGACTAAAGATATTGGTCACGCAGTTCAACTGATTGCCGGCCATGTCAAAGGCATCGCCGACGATCTTAACGCAGCGGACGCCCGACTCGGTGATGGCGATCTGGGGATAACGGTTTCAAACGGATGGCGCGAAGTTTCAAACGCCGCACATCATTTTCCCGATGATGTCGGTTTGACATTTGTTGAATGTGCTAAGTGCTTCCAACGCGTATCATCGTCTTCGTTTGGTACCCTTATGGCGACCACATTTATCAGTGCCGCGAAGCACTGGAAAGGTCAAACAGCCGTGTCATTTACGTCGGTGTCGGCCCTTTTGGACGAGGCTTGTTCAGCGATGATTTCAACAGGAAAGGGCCAGCTTGGAGAAAAAAGCGTTCTTGATATCGTGCATTCAATGGCGATTGCCGCAAAAAATCAAGAAAATGCAGACGACCTTCTCGTCGCGATTGGGCGCGCAGTTCATGATACATTGGCGAAATTCAAGGGCAGGCCCAATAAGCTTGGCCGTGCCCGGATGTTTGGTGAAAAATCAATTGGGCTGGATGATCCGGGGATGCTTGCCGTTCAGGAAATGGTTCGCGCCCTATCGAAATAACCTTCTCTTTGGTTTTGCGGCAATACCCCCTTTTCAAGGAGCACTGCCAGATAAAGCTGCAACTACTTCAGATAAAGCCGTTTCTATGTTTATAGAATTTGGCCATGCATTTGATCGGTATGCATACCCTGATCGATTATTACCCTGCCATTTAAAATCACCTTTTCGATGCCAGTTGCATATTGATGCGGGTTTTCAAAGGTAGCGGTATCTGAAACGGTATCGGCACAGAAAATGGTTATATCTGCAATCATTTCCGGGGCAAGTGTGCCTCGTGTATTCAAGCCAAGAATCTTGGCCGGCATGGACGTCATTTTTTTAATGGCTGTTTCCAGGGGTAAAACTTTTTCTTCTCGGACATATTTTCCCAGTATTCTTGGGAAAGCCCCATAGTACCGGGGGTGTGTGCTTCCTTTGTGTAATTCTCCGTATGTCGCCAATGCGCGTGCGTCACTGGCTATAATCGTGCTGGGATGGCACATGATTGTTTTGATATCCGTTTCGGCCATACAGAATACCAACGTTTTAACGGCACCTTTTTCATGGAGTAACAAATCAAAGACAAATTCGAGCGGGTCTACGTTCAATTCTGTGGCAATCGTTGATATTCTTTTGCCCATTATATCTTTGTATTTTTCCGACCGCACCATTGCGATTTGAACATTTTCCCAAGGGGCCGCGTTATAGGCATGGTCGCCTTTTTTAATTTGTTGATTAATTTCTTGTCGTATTCGCTCTCTTGTTTGGGCATCACCTAGATATTCCATCATCTTTAGATGACCGTCTGAAATGACCCAGGATGGAATGTAATCAATCAAACCAGTACCCCAGGCAACATAAGGGTATTGATCCCAGGAAAGACGGACGCCTCTGTTGACGGCACTCTCCAGGATATGAAAAAGCTTCCCGGTTTTACCCCAATTAAATTTACCGCCTAATTTTAAATGTGAAATTTGTACCTTACAGCCGGATTCTTCTCCGGTGCGAATAGCCTCGTTTATGGCGGGGAACAAGGTCTGGGCTTCACCTCTGATATGGGTGGCATAAAGTTTATCCTTCCGCTTAAGAACGCCACACAGGCGAATTAACTGTTCCGTTTTCATATGACAATCAGGAACATATTCCAGGCCTGTTGATAATCCGGCGGCTCCCTGATCAATGCTGAGTTCTAACAAGTCTTCCATTGCCCGCATTTCGGCTTCGCTCGGCGAGCCGCTTTTCACCCCCATCACGGCAGAACGCAAAGTTCCAAAGCCAACCAAAGGCATTAGATTTATTCCCAAGGGCAATTTTGTTAAAAACTTTAAATAGTCCGCAAATGATACCCACGCTCTGCCGATTTGATCTGGTTTTCCAAAATCAGAATTAACGATTAAATGGTCTCGCACTTCCGTCATAAAATCGGTCGATAACGGGGCTGCGCTCATTCCGCAATTACCAACCACTTCTGTTGTTACACCCTGTCTGATCTTGCTTTCTGCACGTGAGTTTGTCGTTATCGTCGCATCGGTATGAGAGTGAATATCAATGAAACCCGGACACACTACAAGATTTGAAGCATCGATTATATTTTCGCCATTACCGGGTATCGAAGATTCAATTTTTACAATCTTTCCATTTTTTATGGCGATATCTGATTGAAAGGCGGGTCTTCCAGAACCATCAACCACCTGACCATTCTTGATTATTAGGTCGTACATTTTGGGTCCATTCATTTTTGTGAATTAAACAAGATCAATCAGGAAAGGGGATAATAACAGGCGACGAGGCCACCTTCCGGGGTTCCCTTTAAAGGAGGGGGCTTTTCTCGGCACATGGGTTTTACTTTATTGCATCGTGTGGCAAATACGCACCCGGATGGCAAATTAAAGGGGCTGGGAACCTCGCCTTCCAAAATGGGAATTGCGTTTTCCTTGTTCGGTACAGTGCTAAAAATATTATCGTTCAACGCTTTTGTATAAGGATGATATGGGTTCCGGCCGACGGCATCGGCCGAGATAATTTCCATAATTCTTCCTAGATACATGACGATAACCCGATCACAGAAATAACTCACTAACGAGAGGTCATGCGAAATAAAAAGAAAGGTAAGATTTAACCGTTCCCGAAGTTTTGCAAGTAAGTTGATTACCTGGGCCTGGACAGATACATCAAGAGCGGCTGTCGGTTCGTCTAAAATTAAAAAATCGGGGGATAATGCCAGGGCCCTGGCTATGTCGGCTCGTTGTTTCTGTCCGCCGGAAAGTTGATGAGGATATGAATGGCCGTGCTGGGAAGATAGATCAACCATCTCCAACAATTCATTCACCTTGGCCAGCCTTTCTTCTGCGGTGTGTTTTATTTTTCTGATTTTAAAAGGCTCGCTTAGGCTTTGGAAAATAGTATAGCGCGGGTCCATAACGGAAAATGGATCCTGGAAGACCATCTGCATATGGCGCCGTTGCGCCAGTAATTCTTTTTTTGACAGGTTTAAAATGTCGGTATTGTTTAGAAATACACGTCCGGCTGAAGGTTCAATCAATCTTAAAATCAGGCGGGCAAGTGTCGATTTTCCACACCCGGATTCGCCGACGACCCCGACGACCTCTCCCTTGCGGATGGAAAATGAAACGTTGTTGACGGCCTGAATTGTTCCAATCCTACGCAGGAACAAGCCGCCCCTTACGTCAAAGGAGACAGATAAATTTTCAACTTCCAGAAAGTTTTCCATTTTTTATCCTTCTCCCCTTAATAAAGGTGACAGGCGGTCCAGGTTCCGCCCGAGACACCCTTCATGAGAGGCGCATCTATATGGCACTGGGGTTTGATGTGTGGACAACGTGTATGGAAACGGCACCCATCCGGATAATTCGCCGCATTTGGAACATTGCCGCTAATCGCAGCCAGTGAGCCCTTTTTCATTCCCATGAAGGGGATGCAAGCCAGCAAGGCCTGTGTGTAGGGATGTTTTGGGCTGCTAAATATGGCCTTGATATTGCCATACTCGACAATTTTTCCGGCGTACATCACGGCAATATTATCACAGACCTGAGCAACGACTCCCAAATCATGGGTGATGAGAAGCAGACTAATACCCTTGACGACGATTTGTTCTTTAAACAGGCGCATGATTTGTGCCTGAACCGTCACGTCCAAGGCCGTCGTCGGTTCATCGGCAATTAATAATTTTGGGTTTGTTGCCAGCCCCATGGCGATAACGATTCTTTGCTTAAGCCCACCTGAAAGCTGGTGAGGATACTGCATGAAAACTTGACCGGGTGAAGGGATGCGCAGCTTTTCCATAATAGTAAGGGTTTGCTGCTTTGCGTCCTTTTTGGAAATTTTACAATGCGCCCTGATGCCTTCAATGATCTGGTCTCCAACCCGATAAACCGGATCCAGTGATGTCATCGGGTTTTGCGGAATATATGATATTTCAGCACCCCGGATGGACTGCATTTCCTTACTTGAAATTGCCAGCAAGTCTTTGTCGCCAAATTGGACTGAACCCGAAACCCTGCCGCCCACCAGGGGTGTTAAGCCCATAATGGCCTGTGCCGTTAGGGACTTTCCCGATCCGGTCTCACCAACGACGCCAAGAATTTCGCCGGCATTCATTTCAAAAGACACACCGCTAATGGGTTTGACAGCTCTCCTGTTGGCAGTGAATTCAACGGCCAGATCTGAAACTTTCAGAAATGTCATTTTTCAGATTCACTATTTTTAACGTCAAGAATATCAATCAACGCGTCCCCAAACAGGTTAAAGCCCAGCACCGTGATCATCATTGCGATACCGGGAAAAACAATGACCCAAGGTGAGATAAACAAGTAAGCAGTGCCGCTGCTCATCATTGCACCCCAACTTGGTGTTGGCGGCTGCGCTCCCATCCCAAGAAATCCAAGTGTTGCTTCTAAAACGATTGCATTCCCAACCCCAATCGTGGCGGCGACAATGATCGGTGAAATACTATTAGGAATAAGATGTTTGAATGAAATTACCGGATCGGAAGCACCGAGGGTTTTTGTCGCTTCAATGAAAGTGGCATTTTTCAAAGACAGGATTTGCCCTCGAATCAGGCGAGCGTATTCCGCCCAGTATGAAAGCCCAATTGCCAGAACAACGCTTTCCAAACCGGGCCCGATAATGGCAACCAATAGAAGTGCCACCAGTATAGCCGGCATCGACCAGGTTAGATCGGCAATCGTGGTGAGCACGACATCAACAATACCGCCGTAGAATCCGGCAATGGCCCCAATAATTACACCAATAATGACGGATATGGCGACCGATAGGACACCTACAACGAAAGAAATTCTTGCACCCCGAATAACGCGGCTTAATAAATCCCGGCCAAATTCATCAGTCCCTAACAGGTGGGCTTGCGTAGGTGGGCTATTCATCAGCTCGATATTTTGTTCCTTGAATGAATATGGTTCCAACAAAGGAGCAAAGATGGCAGTGAAAACCAGACCTAAAATCAGGATCGTTCCGATAACTCCCATCTTGTTGCTGGAAAATCTTCTGAAGATAACAACCCATGGAGAATGGTGAATTAGCTCACTCACAGGAATATCCAATGCGCCAAATTTGAAAACCGGTCATTTGTAAGTGTCCCGGACCCTGGGGTCAGCGTAGGAATAAATAATATCTGCAATAAAAGCACCTATGATGACGGCCATTGTCAGGAAGAGCAGCGAAGCCTGTACAACGGGATAATCCCGCCGGTATAGCGCCGTGAGTAACATGTTTCCAATACCAGGACGGCTGAAGACAATTTCAATTGTCACTGCGCCCCCCAAAATCCATCCCAGCCTTAGTCCCAGGATTGTGATAATAGGCATCAGCGCATTTCGGAAAATGTGATTCACAATGATCCTCTTTTTGCTCAGCCCTTTGGCATACAACAGTAAAATAAATTCTTTGTTGAACATCTCAAGCATGCTGGCGCGCGTAATTCTGGCAACCAGACCAGCGCCCCCCAGTCCTACAGTAATTGCAGGAAGCACCAGGGTTAGCCAACTGCCAGATCCCGAGACAGGAAACCATCCAAGCATTACTGAAAATATCAGCATGAGGATTAAGCCAAGCCAAAATGCCGGAACGGTTACACCAAGCAGGGCAATGATCATCGCGATATAATCGATGATTGTATTTCGATATGCCGCAGAGAGGATTCCTAAAAGAATGCCAAAAACGAAAGAGATAAATAAGGACGCGATGCCAAGTCGAAGAGTGAACGGCATGTTGTAGAATATCATATCGGCTACGGGTTGTTTTTCTATAATTGATTGACCCATGTCACCGAATAGAAAAGCTTTCAGCCATACAAAATACTGAATAAAAAGAGGCTTATCCAAGCCATAGGAAATGATGAGATTTTCTCGGTCGCTGTCCAGGGATCCAGGGCCCAAAAGGGAATCAATCGGGTTTCCCGGAACCATATGAATAAGTGAAAAAACGACCACGGATATGATCAAAAAAACGGGTATGAGTAACAGAGTGCGTCGAAGAATATATATCCACATAGCTCGTGCTACATTCCATTGTTTGGCATATCAGGCATCGTGTCGCACGGGTGATTGCAGGTGAAGGATTAATTCACCATCGTTCCTGTTCCCCTGGCCGGGCGAATAGAGCCAGAGGAACAAGAAGGATAGCTGCGAGATTATTCAGACTTCTACCTTAGTTAAGTGTTACGTCCATGAGAGGAGGGCCGACCAGGATTTTAAAACGAGGTGTCGGCATATTAATACGCGTGCTGATGGCATGGTTATTGACGGTATTAATAATTGGCGCCCAAAGGAATTGACTCAATACATACTCATGATAATCCTTAAAGTTCTGAATTCGTTCGTCAGAATCTTTTGATCTTGTCATCGCCTTATGCATCAAATAGTCAGATTCATTGTCGTGCCACATGGCGACATTAGGATACCCGGGACGCTTCGAGTTAAAGAACCACTCGAGAATATCAGCGTTATCCCAGCCATACGAACGCACGACCAAGTCATGAACACCTTTCTTGAATTCAGCTTTGATTGAACTTGGATCAAACTGTTCGATTTTTACCTCAACACCCAGTTTTCCAAGCTGTGCCTGGATAACGACGGCAGTCTTACGTTCGTCCGAGTCACTTTTGCTCCAAAGTTTGAGTGATAGTCTTTTGCCTTCTTTAACTAAAATGCCATCATCGCCGGCCTTCCAGCCTTCAGCCGCTAAAATGGCTTTTGCCTTAGCAAGGTCGAAGTGGATTTCATATTCCGGCGCGACTTTACGAGCAGGAAGGCGATCAATCAGATACGTGTATGCTGGAGCGCCATATCCTTGGAATACCGCTTTCAGGATGCTTTTCTGATCGATTGCCAAAGCAATAGCCTGCCTGATCTTAACGTTTTTCAAAAATTCACGTTTTGTATTCATGACCAATTGAAAATTTTGGTTGCTCGCCATGGATATGACATTTGCGCTTGGATCAGCCTTGATTTTATCCAAAAACAGCGTTGGGGCTTTTTCGAGAATATCAACACCGCCCGTTTTCAATTCAAGAAAGCGGGTTGAATCTTCGATAATTTCCTTCACAACAATTCGGTCAAACTTGGCCGGTCCCTGGTTATCAGAAAGCGGTGAGCCCCACTGATAATCTTTGTTTGTATCCAAAATTATTTCAGCACCTGGATTCCAGGAGACAAATTTAAAAGGTCCTGTGCCGACGACATATTTACGGCCATAATCTTCGCCGTATTTTTCGACCGCCACCTTGCTTGGGATGCCAGTGAAAGATGAAGTGAAATTATACAGAATATTGGGGTCTGGCCGGCTCATATTCATCACAACAGTTAAGTTGTCTTTGATGTCAATCGTATCGACGGCATCAACCATATATTTGGATTTTCCCGTGCCGAGTTGTTCTAAAAACCATTTCAGGACTTCAGAGTTCAGTTCGGAACCATCATGGAATTTTACACCGTCTCTTAATGTGAATGTGATCGTTAAACCATCTTTTGAAACATTCCAGTTTTTCAACAGATGGGGATAGATTTTGCCATCGGCGCCCATCTCAACCAGTCGATCATAAACCAGATAATAGACATTATTCGTTGCATTGGTTTTGAAAGGATTAAAGCTATCCTGGCCGGCATTTCCGGCATCCATGGAAATAGTCAGGACTTTCCCCGCCGCCGAAGCCGGAACGGGTGACATTGTAAAGGATATCGCCATAAAACAGGCGAGTAACACAATGATAAGACGATTTTGCATAACATTTTCTCCCTAGTTTCAAGTATAGATGTTTTAGATAAATCCTTTTATTGACTCTTTTATTTGTAATTTCCGCGCGTAGTACTTCTATATCTAGTACCCCATAGAAGGTCCGGATGTGTCCCCGACATACCCTGTGAAACGGCTATAAAGACGCGATACTTCGTTCATGCGTTCCTCGACGACGGAGCCGAGTTCGATGAAAACGCCATTGACGAGCAAATTTGCCAGGCTCGCCATCTGGGCAGTCGATTCCCAAAAAAGATTGAATTCCGTCGGCACAACGAACATTTCGTCGACGAGATCGTGGCCCCAGTCACAGAACGCATCGGTGACAAGGGTTGTTGGAATGCCGGCATTCTGCTCTTCGCCCGCCAACACACGGGCCATTCGCGAATAGCGCCGTGCTTCAAAAATCACAAGACAGGACTGGTCCTTCGCAGACACCAGAAGTTCGGAGAAATTACCCCCTTCCAAATCGATCAAATGCACCCGGTCGCGCAGATACTGAAGCTGATTGACGAAAATCTGGGCCATTCCCCGTTCCGTCTGGAATCCGGTGGCAAAAACCGCCGGCGTCCTGGCCAGGCGTTTGACGACCCGCTCCCATTCGGCCGTCTGGGCCAGTTCATAAATGGCAACCAGCCCCGCCATTTCGAGCTCCAATCCCTTGGCTAGCTGATCTTCACCGGATCTCGCCTGGCGCTGAAAATCGTGCAGGCGATCGCTGATTAACCAGGGCTTGTCACCGAGGTCTTTTTTCAGATGATTTTTGAGATCTTTGAAGCTCTTGTACCCGATCGAGCGACAATAGCGTCCGACTGTTGCCTCGCTGACTTCCACTTTGCCGGCAAGGCTCGCCGCGGTTTCAAAAGGAACGGTGTTCAGTTGGGCAAGCATGAAGCTCGCAATTGCCTTGTCGGCCTTTGAAGCGTCGCTCAGATTTTCAGATATTTGCTCACGAACTGAACTTTGCATCTCGTTTGTCTCCACTTTGGATGCGAGGCACTATTTAAGTTTTCTTGCAACATGTCAAAGGATTTTATTTTTCTTGCATTTTGCTTTTGATATGCGCTCATGTATCGGCCAGCACCTGATAGATTCCGGGCTGTTTGTTGCCTTACCTTGTGGTCTTGGATATCGGACTTTAATCAGACGCATCTGATAACCATGCCCCCAAGGGACGTTTATTGAGGACCGCCATGACTGTGAAATACGACTATCTGGTTATTGGTGCGGGTATTTCCGGTGCGGCTGCGGCTTTCGAACTGGCCCTGCATGGATCGGTCTTTCTGATCGAAGCGGAAACAACTCCCGGTTATCACAGCACCGGACGGTCGGCGGCCCTCTATACACCCAATTACGGAAGCCCGACGGTTCGACGGCTTAATCGGGCGAGTAGCGATTTTTTTACAAATCCGCCTGTCGGATTTTGCCAACACCCGTTATTGACCCCAAGAGGTTCTTTGGTAATCGCCGCACCAGGTGAAGAAGACCTGCTTGCGCCCATCCTGGATCAGCCGGGCCCTGAAAAGGCAATCGATCAAATATCGGCAGCAAAAGCCCTTGAACTAGCTCCCATATTGCGTCCCGAGCGCGTCGCCACCGCCGCCTATGAGGCAGGTGTGATGGATATCGACGTGGCTGGCCTTCATCAGGGTTTCCTGCGGGGTATCAAGGCCAGGGGTAGGGTCGTGAGTTGCGGCGAAAGGATCGAAAGACTGGATCGTACGGACGCACATTGGCGGGCGGTGGCGGGAAAAACTGTCGTGAGTGGGCGTATTGTCGTCAACGCGGCCGGGGCTTGGGCCGGACAAATTGGTGAAATGGTCAACGCGGCCTCGATCGGGCTTGTTCCAAAGCGACGGACGGCAATTGTTGTGGACGCACCACATGCGACAAATGTTGATGCCATGCCGGCCATCGATTTTGTCAGTGGCGATGCCTATTTGAAGCCAGAGGCTCACCGGATCATGGCGTCTCCAGGTGACCAGACACCCGTCGAGCCCCAGGACATCCAGCCCGAGGAATGGGACGTTGCCGTGTTGGTGGATTGGCTGCAACGCGAAACGCTCGTAACCGTAAATCGCATTGCCCATAGCTGGGCCGGTTTGCGTTCTTTCGTCGCCGACGAGACGCCGGTGGTCGGCTTCGATGCCGTGGCACCCGATTTCTTCTGGCTGGCCGGGCAAGGGGGTTTTGGCATCATGATGGCGCCCGTATTGGGCCGCACCACGGCTGAACTGATCGTTTCGGGCGATCTTCCAGCCGATTTGCTGAAGGCGGGGGTCTCTAAGAACGACGTCTCCCCGGCACGGCTGGCCTGATGTTTAAAGACATGACGGCTGGACAGCCGATGGTTTTAAGCGGCGAGGCGATGGCCCGCGGCCTTGGCCAGGCAACCTGCGAACCCCAACTGAAGGCTGCGGTTATTCGC
>JAJRVC010000262.1 GCA_024277475.1 Deltaproteobacteria bacterium | reverse complement strand
TAATTGTTTTTCTGCGCCATGACCGCGTTGGTATAGCGTTCATAATGGCCCATATCCAGATCGGTCTCGGCCCCGTCATCGGTCACATACACCTCGCCGTGTTGAAACGGGTTCATGGTCCCGGGGTCAACGTTGATGTACGGATCAAGTTTCTGAAAGGTCACCGTCATCCCCCGGCTCTCAAGCAGCGCGCCGAGCGAGGCCGCGGCAAGGCCCTTGCCCAGGGAGGAAAGGACCCCGCCGGTGATAAAAATAAACTTGGTCTTCTTGGTCGGCTGTTTTTTCATAACACAATACCTGCTGGTGGCTTGGCAAAAAAAGAAAAGGGGAAATGGCAGCGTCAAACCGCCGCAGATCAGTTAAAAACTTATACACCAAACCCCGACCCTTGACAAGCATGCCTCACGGCTTTGTTCCGAAGATTTCGAGCGTACCGGCAGTTGCGTGTATCTGCGCGTCCATAGTCTATATTCGGGATAGTAATCCGTAAGGGGTGGTCGTTCCCGGGCCCTTGATCCTGCCGGCAAGGATAGGGAGGAGATTCAGTTTTTGTTTTTCGCCCGCCGGCCGGATGGATGCGGCCGCCTTTTTCTTCTGCCGGTCCTTGCAACGGGGATGCTTGCGAAAATCATTAATGCTGGTCATGGGTAATTGTTTTTGTATTTTGATTTTTTCTTATGGTGCAATATCATGAGTCCGGAGCCGGCATGACAAGCGCCGGCCTGAATGTAGAGGCAGTTTGTTCGAGATCAGGGAAGTGAGCCTGCGGGACTCCGAAAAGATCGTTTCGGGATGGGCACGAGCGGACCGTGTTCCGGTGTTGGTAGCGCTATTTTACTTTTCAGGTAAAACGGGATTAAGGGCTCAACGGTAATTGTTTTTTGGTGATAATAGTGGACTTTTTGTTTTTTCTGGCGGCCATTACGTTCATTGTGACCATGCTCTCCACGATTGAAGTCGCCCGGGGGCTTGGGCGGATGAGAAGCCTGAACGATATCCGGCCGTTTTCCGGCCCCTCCCGTCCCAAGGTCTCAATCATCGTGCCGGCATGCAATGAAGAAGATACGATTGAGGCCGCCATGCTTTCACTCGTTAAGCAGGATTACGGCTCTTTTGAGATTGTGGTGATCAATGACCGGTCAACCGACCGGACCGGTCAAATTCTCGAAAATCTTGCTTCGCAGTATCCACGGATACGTCTCCATGAAGTGACCGAACTGCCGGCGGGATGGCTTGGTAAAAATCATGCCCTTCATTACGGAGCCCAAGCGGCAAGCGGGGATTACCTGCTCTTCACCGATGCCGACGTGCTGTTCGAGAAAACGACAGTCGCCAGAGCGATGACGATTATGGTCGCCGAGCGGCTTGGTCATCTCTCACTTATTTTTAAAAATATCGCTGCCGGGTCGTTGTTGAACGCCATGATACAGGATGCCGGGGCCGCCCTTTTTTTTCTCTTTAAACCGTGGGAGGCAGGCAATCCGCACAGCAGATATTTTATGGGGGTCGGGGCCTTTAACCTCGTTAAAAAAGATGTCTACCGCCGGATCGGTGGCCATGAGTCAATTCGCATGCACCCCATTGATGATATCATGCTCGGCAAAGTGATCAAGCAACATGGGTTCAGGCAGGACTGTCTGACCGGTTATGATTTTGTAACCGTACGCTGGTACGAAACAGCAGGCATGATGATAAGCGGTCTGATGAAAAATGTTTTTGCCCTGTATAACTTCAGGGTCTCCTGGGTACTGGCCGGGATCGTCCTTATCTTCGTCATGACGATTTTTCCCGTCTGGGGGATCTTCTTGGCGGACGGTTATGCCCGGCTCCTGTTCCTGCCAACGGTCATGGTCCGGGGGATCGCCTTTGCCTGCGGCTCGCTTATGCTTGGCAACGGTATCCGCTCTTTTCCCTGGTCGCTGGTCACACCGTATATCAATATTTTCATTATGATCAAGGCGACCGTGACGACCCTGAGAAACAAGGGAATAGATTGGCGGGGAACGCATTATCCCCTGGCGCAGCTCCGGGACAACATGCCTGTCCTGCAATTTTTTGCT
The DNA here is from genome assembly GCA_024277475.1 of Deltaproteobacteria bacterium. Next base: position 2,622 of record JAJRVC010000262.1, on the reverse strand, counting down.
GCCCGGCAATAGAAATCACCTGTCGTCCGGCGGCCCTTGTCCCTGAGTAGCTTATCTCATCGTTGCCGAGGTGGACGGCGACCCGCAGGTTCATCCCCAGGCCCTGGCCGAGGACTGCTGGGGCCGGGGCCATGGTTGAAGCAGGTGCAAAAAATGAAACGGTTTATCCTGGAAAAGCCGGACGATGCATTCCATACCTCTTATTCCGGGCCGGCGCTTATTGGCCTTGGCAAGAGCGGCTATTAAGCCGTTACTGGTCAGGCCTGATTCTGGCTGGACGCAGAGACTCCCTTCTCAACCGCCAGCCAGGTTAAAAAATCCTTGACATCATCTGTAGAAACCAGGCGTGGATCTTTACTCCTGGTAAATGCCTGAAATTTACGGGTCCAAGCAGTGTATGTCTTAAATGTCGCGGGGGGAGAATAATGCCGCATTGTAATGACATTTTTCAAATTACTGTATATTTCGGTCCAGTCAGCGCCGCTTTGCTGAAGTGACCTGACGGTAGGAGACTGCGGCCCACTGCGTGGGAAGGCCGCTGTTTCATTATGATCATAACCAGGGGAAACCGCTTGATTTAACGACGAATCATTAGTATGCAAAGAAACAGCATGAATTGAATCGTATCTCAGATACGGTATTTTTTGGCAAGGAGTATACCATTTTGGACTCTGCCAGCGGAACACTGTGCCATTTCGTAAAAAAGAGAAATCGCAAGACGCGCCTGCTCCCTCAGGTGTTCTGCCTCTCTCTTTTCCTTAACCTTGTCCATAAAGGCGGCAAGACTCTCGGTACCCTCCTGTTTGAAGTTATATTTACGGCAAAAATCATAATAATAGCGCAGCCATTTAATATAGTATCGATGGCGTCCGGACGGAACACTGCTTCGCTTCATAAAAGCGGTGTATGCCGTGATAGATGGGCTGGGATTTAAATCATTGTGGAGTTATCCTGCTTCCGAATATCATGCGAAATTAAATGATATTCGGTTAGAAATAACGTAACACAGACTGAAATTTGCAGTCAACCCTATCGGTCCGGTGGAGATATCGGGAAACCATATAATAACTTGTTCTTCCAGTAATGATCCGCTAACCCTTGAAAAATATTGCAAAATATGTTACCGCTGCCAAGGTAGCGGGCTAGATAGCAGGTATGCTAATATAGACCCGCTACCTTGGCAGCGGGAGCGTTGATTTTTTGCATTATGTTTAACATTTGAGAACGCTCCTAATTCTGAAGAACAAGCGGCTTCACTCGACTGGTCGCTTAGGCTCCCTGCGAGTGAGCGAGATTGTTCTGTTTCTAATAGCATTGTATCAATATAAATCAATTGACAGAAGGCAGACATAAGCATATATTTAGTCTATGAAGTATTTAAATTGGAATCCCAAAAAAAATGAATTGTTAAAATGCGAACGAGGGATTGCCTTTGAAGAAATAGCATATTTGATTGAATCAGGACAGATAATCGGAATTGAAGAAAATCCAGGGAGACCTAATCAGAAAATGTATATCCTTGAAATTGAGAATTATGCTGTTATTGTACCGTTTGTAGAGAATGATAAAGAGATATTTCTAAAGACTGCATTTCCAAGTCGTAAATATACAAAACTTTATGGTTTAAAGGGGGAATGATGAAAAGAATGAATAAAAAAATATTTAAGCCACTTGATCAGGAAGAAAAAGACTTGATGGAATCAGTTGAACGTGGTGAATGGCAACCTGTTAAAAATATTACTGCGGAAAAAGAAAAGGCAATGTTAGCTGCTCGCAATACTTTGAAAAAAGACAAGCGTATTAATCTTCGTCTTACGCAAAAAGATTATCATCAAATTCAGATAAAGGCCATTGAAGAAGGGATACCATATCAAACACTTATTTCTAGCCTGGTACATAAATATATTAATGGGTCTTTGGCTTGAAATTACTTTAAAAAAACAGAACATGGCGCTTCAGGTGACAGCCGGGGTCTGCGCTGTTTCCGAAGGTTGTTGTAAAAATGAAACTAATAATTTTCAGCAAAGGCTGTGGTATTCCCCGGCTGCACCTGAGCTAAACGTTAGGCTCTAAGTCAAACGAGAGGAAGAGACTTTATCAATAGCTCGTAAAGCCTTAGATAATTCACGTCTAGCGACAAGCATTGCAATTAGCGCAATCGTGTTAAGTATAATTATGGCAATATCAACAATCATGCATTAGCTCATATGGTAAATTGGTAAACAAAAATAAAAGGTCATGTCAAAAAAAGAGAGACATAGAACACATCAGAAAAACAGGGACGCTCTTAAATAACTAACTTGACTGGAGATGGATTTGCTGGTAGAGATAGAGTCATGCCACGTACAGCACGTCTCGACGCACCTGGAATTGTTCACCATGTAATGATTCGTGGGATTGAGCGCCGTAACATATTCAGAAACAAGCGGGATCGTAAAGATTTCCTGGAACGGTTAGGGCGACTGCTTCCGGAAACTCATACAGCTTGTTATGGCTGGGCATTTCTTCCAAATCACGCACATTTTCTTTTCAGAAGCGGTGAGATACCACTTTCCACCTTTATGAGAAGACTTCTGACCGGATATGTCATGAGCTTCAATCGTCGACATGGTCGTTCCGGGC
>JAJRVC010000261.1 GCA_024277475.1 Deltaproteobacteria bacterium | reverse complement strand
CAGCGCTTAAAGCTCCGGCGGTAAGCTTCGGTGCCGGCGTAACGCCAAGATCTTCTCTCATCCCGACGTCCTTGAAAGGAACTGCAGACAAATAAAGCCAGTTGGTACCTCCCATTTCGTTCTCACCATATATATGATCCACGTAACGCTCCGGAAATCTGGCGATACGTTCGCGCCCGATCTTCAACAAATCTTTGCGCTTGCCATAGGTAAGGGCTTCGGTCGGGCAAGTCTCAACACATCCGGGCAACAAGCCTTTCGAGATCCGTGGATAACATAGGGTACACTTCATCACCCGGGGAGAAAACGCATTGTCATATTCATAGGCCGGTATTTCAAACGGGCAGGCAATCATGCAATAGCGGCAGCCGACACAAACCGATGCGTCGTAAACAACCGCACCGGTTTTAGTTTTGGTAAACGCCCGCACAAAACAGACTGAGGCACAAGCCGGCTCAAGACAATGGTTGCACTGGACTTTACGGTACAGCGGGCCTTTTTTACTTGCGATATCATCATAGCGGTTGACAATCGTATAAGATCTGGCCGTAGTTCGGCGCTTGTCATCCAGCAGGGAAAGGTCGCTAAACGGTCGGTCCGGTTCCGGCAGGTCATTGACACGGTTGCAGCTCTCTTCGCATTTACGGCAGCCGATGCAGCGGGTGTTGTCAAACAGTACACCGTTGCTATCGGGATAACCGTCAAAATGTTTGTTGGAACCAGCACCTGCGGTATTGTCCAAGGCGGTGCCAAAACCGGCAGCACCCAACCAGCCGAGAAACTTTCTCCGTGAAATGGACATAAGTCTACCTCTTAACAAAATTGATCGTTCATGGTTCTGGGTTCCCCGTTCAAGGTTGCCCTGCAGAAATATCCCTAAATCGTTCTATTCTCATACAGTTCCCCTCCCGCCGTGACGCGGCACGGGTGTGCGGCAGGTTCCGCATCACGAATCAACGGTTCAGATTTGACATTAACCCATGAACCTCTCGTGTGAAACGTCATTTATTATAAAAATGTAGTTTTTTTCTGATTAAACTGGCCGCTTCAGCAGCCAGCGGTGACTCTTAACCCTGAACCTCTGAACCTTCTAACCCAATTCATGATTTTTTTACGTGACATGCGGTACAGTCGGTCGAAACCGGCTTTTGAATATCCATCGCTTTATGGCATTCCATACACTGTATGTGATAGGCAGCCATCAATCCGGGTTTGAAACCGTCCTTTTCATTAAAGGGCCTGTCATGGCAGTTCACACAACCGGGTGGTTTTTTTCCTGCCGGGCTGTTGTGATGACAGCCTTGGCAAATCGTACCTTTCCCGTGATGAAAGCTTTTCGCCAGATTACTATTTTTTATGTTATTAAACAATGCGTTAACAATTTTGCGATGGGGAAATTGTACCGGATCATATTTGTTCGTCAAGGCCTTGATGGCGACAGTCTCCGGGATATCCTCATCCGTATAAGTTTCTGTAATCGCCTCGCGGGACTCCCGTGTTCCAGCGACCATCATTTTTGCCTCTGCCTGCTGCAGCGTGCCGGCGATCTGTGACTTTGGGACCCTGTGGCAATTTGTGCAGGAAGACGTATCCTGTGAGCGTTTTTTTTCAAAGGGTGTGTGGCAGCCGGCACAACTCCGCTCGCCCTGTTTAACCTGATGGCAACCTAGACAGCTTGGACTGACGTTTATCCGGTGCATGGCCTGCTCGGTGGTCACAAAATTTCCGTTTTTTGATCCCCTAAGCGTGTGACAGCGGCCACATTCGTTTAACGCCGCATGATGGCAGACCCGGCAAGAGTCATTGTATTTTTCATGAGCCTGGTGATTAAAGGGCACAAGGTCCATGCGGGTCGGAGAATTTACCTTTTCTTCAGCGGTGGCGGTTGTATTAACAAATACAAAGTAAGGCTGGTTGCGCTTCAGGCGGGGAACATCTTTTATTGTTTCAATCAGTTTTTGCTCGGCAGGGTCATGGCAGCCACCGCAGATAAACGGCCCGGCGCTTTCATTTTTGGCAAGGGTCCGGCGATGACAATCGATACAGGCAATATGAGAAGCCAGACGCATTGAAACCCGGTTTCCTTCCGTCTTTTCCTGGTGACAATAGCGGCAGGTACCTTCTTTGCCCTTGGCATAGAAAAGCTTTTTGGTGCTCTCGTTATACTCGTGATGACATTGTCCACACTTGTTGTCCCTGGCTTTGGCGTGGCGATAATGCAAAGATTTGTTCATGCCGATGGGCTGCCGGGAAGAAATCACCGCCATCCGCTCCTGGTGGCACTCACCACACTCAAGTGGACCACTTTTTTCTTTGGCAGCCTTTGTTTCTTTGTGACAGCCGATACATTTGGCGTGGTAAATATCCAGGACCTCCTGCTTGGATGTATTTTTAAGCCGCATAAACAGGGTGGACATTCGTTCAATATCCAGTATCGGGTCTTTTACGGATAAATGGCAAGTGACACAGTCTTTACCGCTCTTTTCAAGTGCATCTGTGTGTTTCTGATGAAGAAATGTCACCGAAGGCCTTTCAAGTTTGCCGAAGACGTTCATGGAATCGATGTTAATGATATCAGCCCGGATTTCCGGCGACTTTTTTGGTTGGATTTTGACTCCAAAAACCGCGGAATTGTTTATTAAAAATGAAACAATCACAATCCCAACTAGAATAGCGTTCCAGCGTAAAAGTGTTCTTCCCTTCTCCATATGTTTTATCCTTACATTAACCGGTTTTTTGTTTTCTCCGGTGTATACGTTTCTCGCTATTAAGCAGATCCTGGATGGTAGTGCCGTCATAAATATCAAACATCGCCTCATTGACTCGATTCCACATCAGGGCAAAGGCACAATTGCCGTTGAACGGGCAATTGCTCTTGGACACACAGGCTCCGCAATGCTCGGAGTTCATCGGTTTATCCATAAACCTGATCACATCTCCCACACTGATTTTATCTGCAGATCGAGTCAGGGAATATCCACCATAAAAACCCCGTTTGGATTCCACCAAACCACTGCCTTTCAGTTGGCCGAGGATGACCTCCAGAAATCGCAGCGGGATGGCCTGAACCTCGGCGATTTCGGAGATTTTCTTGGGGCCTTTACCCCAGTGCTTGGCCAGTTCAAAGATGGCCCGCAGAGCATACTGATTTTTTTTAGGCGTGATCGGCATGATGGATAATCTTGACTTTTTTAATCGGGAAACTTCTTGACTTTTTTTGTCAAGAAAAGGGCCAAATGTCAATATTTTTTTTTAATTTTTACAGCATTTTTTTCTTAATGGTTTTAATGGTTTAACATGTTTTTGAGGATTAAAATTCCATACTGAAATAGTATGAAAACAGGGAGGGATAAGTACCTTCAATGGGGTGATACCAAGTGGAGTATTATCGAAGATTACAGATTATTCGGGGGAAGATGACGGATAGGCCTGCCCTGGTATCCGCTAAAAATCCTTGCAATATCAATCTGGTATTTAAAGTTATCCGGGATCGATTCGACACGCCCCAAAAAAAACGCGCCACGAAATCATGGTCAAATATGATCTGGTGTACCGGCACGACCGCGCCGGCCGCCTGGTGGATGCCCGGGCATTTGAGTATTGGTTTCTGGGACTGCGCATGTGTTTTGTGGGCACCACAACGATCTGTTTAAAGTGAGTTTCCGGCAACAGGCTCGGCAGATGATACAGGCGGGAGAGCTGCCCCATATTTATCCCTGTGCCCGCAACTGCCGGTTAAAACGGAAATGTAAGGTTTGACTCAGAAGAAAATCGGCCTTAGTTTGTCAAGAAATTCAAGGAAAGGATTGAGGAAGGAGAAACCATTACCATGATCATTGCCGTGCCCAGAGAAGTTCACCCGGGCGAAGTCCGGGTGGCCCTGATTCCGGAACACGTTGCCAGGCTGGTGAAAGCCGGGGCCGACGTTGCGATAGAATCCGGATTGGGGCAAACGCTCCGGATAGACGATAAAAAATACACGGAAGCCGGCGCCTCTATGGTTGCTGACCACAACCATTTAATCCAAAATGCCGATGTGGTGCTGCGCATTCGTAAACCCCTGGTCGAAGAAGTGGAGCTGATGAAACCGGGCTGTGTTTATATCAGTCTGTTGGATCCCTTCAATGAACGTGAACTCATTGACAGGTTCGTGATAAAAAATATCAGTGCCATCAGCATGGAGATGATCCCCCGAATAACCCGTGCTCAGAAAATGGATGTTTTAAGCTCCCAGGCCAGTTTGGCCGGTTATGTGGCGGTAATCCTGGCCGCTGAACGGCTTGATAAAATTCTGCCTATGATGATGACGCCGGCAGGCACCATCTCACCAGCGCGTGTATTCATCATCGGGGTCGGTGTCGCAGGATTGCAGGCAATTGCCACTGCCAAACGTCTGGGAGCCCGGGTAGAAGCCTTTGACACCCGTCCGGTGGTGGAAGAGCAGGTAAAATCCCTGGGGGCGCGGTTTGTTAAAATCGACCTGGGAGAAACCGGCCAGACCGAGGACGGTTATGCAAAAGCGCTGACCGAAGAACAGCTCCAAAAACAGCGCGAAGGCATGGCCAAGGTCTGTGGTTTATCGGATATTGTTATTACCACCGCCCAGTTGTTTGGCCGCAAAGCACCGGTAATCGTTACCGAGGACATGATCCGCGGTATGTCAAAGGGTTCGGTCATCGTCGATCTGGCCGTGGAGGGTGGCGGGAATGTGGCCGGATCTCAGATTGATAGGGAGATTGATATAAACGGTGTGCGGATCATCGGGTTGGAAAATTTACCGGGAAGAGTTACCGTTCACGCCAGTCAGATGTTTTCCTCGAATCTTTATGGTCTGGTGGAAGAATTCTGGAACGTTGAAGAAAAACGGTTTGATTTGAATTTTGAAGATGAAATTGTTAAAGGCTGTGTGATTACCCATCAGGGAGAAATCGTCAATGAGATGATTTTTGAGCACTATAGTACTTAAAGATTCGAAATTCAAAGCCCCAAATTTGAATTTATGATTTTGACAGTTGCAATACGGCGATTCATCTTAAATGAGTGTAATTATTGATAATGAACGATTTTATGCGGTAGGAGATATTATCATGTCTTTCGGTCTTTTGTTTTTTGTTTTTGTGCTGGCCATTTTTCTGGGTGTGGAACTCATCAGCAAGGTGCCGTCCCAATTGCACACACCACTGATGTCGGGGACCAATGCGATTTCAGGTATTACCATTGTGGGCGCGCTGGCCGCCGCCGGCAGTGCTGCGGATCCGCTGGGCTCCATACTGGGAACTGCGGCGGTCATTTTTGCCACCATTAATGTAGTTGGAGGCTATCTGGTTACCAATCGCATGCTGGTGATGTTCAAGCGTAAAAGTGGGGAAAAGAAGTGACGGATCACCCTCAAACTCTCATCGATATAGGCTACATAGCGGCCTCAATTCTTTTTATTCTCGGCATCAAAATGCTCGGCAAGCCGGAGCGGGCACGCATGGGAAACCTGGTGTCAGCCCTTGGAATGCTGATCGCGGTGACGACCGCAATGTTTGAGTGTTGTCTTGATTTTACCTGGGTGATTCCCGGCCTGGTGATTGGTTCTCTCATCGGCCTGATTGCCGCCCGCACCGTCAAGATGACATCCATGCCCCAGATGGTGGCACTGTTAAACGGCTTCGGAGGCATCGCAAGTTTGCTGGTGGGGTGGGCAAACTATCACAGCCAACCTGACAGCAATCTCCTCGTGCGGGTAGCCGTGTTGCTGGCTGTTCTGATTGGAGGTGTCGCTTTTTCGGGAAGCCTCGTCGCTTACGGCAAATTGGCCGGAAAAATTTCGGGAAGACCTATCATAATCAAACGACAGGCATTAATCAACGTTCTGATGCTTGTGGCCGTATTGATCTGCAGCCTGTTTTTGGTCTACAGACCCACCGGAGTTTTCGCGTATGCGGTGTTTCTGCTTATCGTGGCCTTATCCCTGTCGCTGGGCGTATTCAGCGTTACGCCCATCGGCGGTGCGGATATGCCCGTGGTCATCGCCCTTTTAAACAGTTATTCAGGGCTGGCTGCAAGTGCTGCCGGATTTATTCTTTTAAACAACGTACTGATCGTAGCCGGTTCACTGGTCGGCGCAAGCGGTCTCATTCTGACCGGCATTATGTGCAAGGCCATGAATCGCTCACTGGGCAACGTTCTGTTTAGCGGCTTCAAGGCCGTTTCGGGAAAAGCAGTTTCCACAACTGTCCAGGGTGAACCCAAACCGATCCCGCCTGAAGAGGCCTATTACATTCTGGAGGCAGCCGGTTCGGTGGTCATCGTACCGGGATACGGCATGGCTGTAGCCCAAGCCCAGCAT
>JAJRVC010000260.1 GCA_024277475.1 Deltaproteobacteria bacterium | reverse complement strand
GAAGGCAAACTGGCCGGATATTCCTGGAATCTTGTTGACAATTACAACTACCCGCTCAGTTTACGACTCACCGAAGTACATCCGCACTACACGGTATGTCGGCGATATCGATGCCGCGACCGGTTTAAACCCGTCCAAGATCCGGTCAAACAATCTTTTAGCGGCATATTGCACGAAGAACCGGCATTTAAAGTCTGCGCCGCGATTTTTGACCACAGCATCCCCTGTCTGGGATTTTCCATCAGGGAACGCTTTCATGTAAACATCATCAAAGACGGTTTAAAAACCCTGGGTCTTACGCCGGGCCCCTGGTTAACGGATTTTAAGCAGGCGCTATACGATCAGGCCGATCCCGCTTCGAAATTTGAAGCAAAATTCGACCGGCAAAAGCCGGCAAAGCATTTTGGCCTGGGAGCGCTTACCCATAAAATTGCCAGGATCACACCGGGCCAAAAAATCACCTACATTACGGATGTGGTTTACAGCGATGCCAACAGCAAAAAAATAGTAGCACTTGCCGCGGGTTCAGACCACCTTTTTATCGAAGCCGTATTTTTAGACCAGGACCGTGAGCTTGCTAAGAAAAAGCACCATCTCACGGCCCGCCAGGCCGGGCACCTGGCTGCAACGTCAAAGGTAAAACAGATAACCGTCTTTCACTTCTCGCCCAGATACACGGGAATGGAGCGGCAGTTGCGGCAAGAAGCAACAAGAGCCTATGAAAACAGCTAATTTCTATACCATTCCACACCCAAAGGTTGTATACTTCATTATCTTAAACAATTTTAATAGATAGAGAAAAACGATGTTCAGTGTGCCGATACTGAGGAGACTGAGGTTGAATGTAGAGTCAAATAGTATGATTTATTTCATTCAAATGAAATAAATCATACACTTCTCTGACTGCCGTCATCAGGCAATCCGCTGACGGTATCGGAAGTGGCGTTACCCAGAGAGCCGCTGTCATAGATGTCCTTTGCACCCGGGACGGTACCGATATACAGCCACCATTCGGTCACCGCCGCCCCATTGGCGGACCATTGAAATGTGACCGTCGTGGCCGTCAATTCGGAGTCCGGCACTGGATTGGTGATGCCTGGATTTACATCCGTCGATTTGCCGAGCGAGAAATCGTCTGCAAAAATAAATTTTTCATCTCCTACCGAACCTTCAGTCTCCCGTATTTCGGAGGAATTAAATCCACTTGTGTCTATTACACCAAAAAACAGAAAGGTGGATACAGCCCTTCCCGATTTTCAGGCATTTATCAGTCGTCAGGCATTCCGTGGCATCGATTGCAGCGCACAAGTTCGTTTTTTGCAAAATTGACGGTCTCATCATCTTCAATCCTAAATGTACGTGCCACCGGCATTTTGGCCAGAGCCGTTCCACGTAAATCAATTCCGTGGCAGGCCTTGCAGCTATTTTCATTTTTCTCGAAAAACTTTCCGTGGTCTTCATCTATCCAGCGATTTTCATTTACATTGTGCAGACCGTGGGGACCGCTGGTGGTCAAAGGCAGACTCCCGGAGACATGGCAAACGGTACATTCGATAAGAGTTCCTGCATATCCCTGCAGTTGCACTGCGGCAATGTTATCATTGGCGTTGGCATCCGCATTGGGCCAGATGGCGTGAGTGCTGCCGTGGCACGCTTCACACGCCAGTCCTCCATGCCCCTTGCTGTTGCGAAACAGGCTGTTGTCTTGCTCGGCAAAACGATTGTTAACCGCAAGCAGCGGGGAGGCTGAAGCATCTCCGGTCCGGTAGGTTTGAACCAGGCGGATTCCGGAACTGTCGGCCACCAGGTCCGCTCCCGCCAGATGGTTGACGGCATCTCCGGTGTGACAGGATTGGCAGCGGGGCAGGTCCAGCCAAGGGCGTCGCCCTCGGTCGTCGTTGTTGCCGTCAATAGAACCACCGGGCTGCAGCGCAAATACCCCACCGACGGCAAGCAGGTCGCCGTGACAGGAATTGCAGTCCATACCGCCGGTTTTCATAGCCCCCCGCTGGCACTGCGTAATGCTGCCGGGATGGCACTGGTAGCAGGTATCTTCCACCGGTGCTCCGGGAGGAAATACAGGATTGTCGAGAGTGTCGACGAGGCCGCCGTGGTATGCGTGCATGGCCCTGGAAAAAGTAGGCAGATTTTGCTGGGGTCCAGTAGGCCCGGCGCCGCTTAGATCCAGGGGCGGCGAATAATGGCATTGCGAACACAAGACCGGGGTTGAATTCGCCAGTTGGGTCCCCTCGGCTGCATCGTGCAAAATCAGGACGTTTTTCTTGCTTTGCACCTCCGGATCGGCATCATCGGACCACGTAATCGCCGGGTTGTCGGCGGCTATTTGCCCGCTGGTATGGCAGTTCTGGCAATCGGTCTCCGCGGCAACCGGCACCACGACATCCAGAAATCCAATCAGATCCCCGCTTGGTTTGTCGTAGGCAGACACCCGCATCAGGGGATAGGTGTTGGTCTTAAAAGTGTCGTCTATCGGTGTGATGGGAATCCCCGCGGCGCTGAACCAGCCATAATCAGCATTGAATCCCAGGGGCTGTTCACCCTGATTATCCAGATTGTCAGCCGGCATGTAGAGGCCTGTCAATCCTTCGCCTGGTTCCAGGTCTACGCCGAAAAGGCTTTCTGCATGCTGCCAGAAATCAGTTTTGCCTGTACTGAACGAATTGGTAGAACCGGAGGGATCTGCCGTATGGGTATATCGAAGTTCGACCTCGTCTTCGTCCATTACCACCGGTTTTCCGCTGCCATCCTGGGTAACCACCTGGGCATTGACCACATTGAAAGGCGGCAGAATGGAAAAGATGGAAAACTCCCGGTCAATGCAATGCATGCCCAGATCGTTAAAAGCCAACAGAACATTATCCGTATCAACACCTGAAGAGGGTGGGTTTTTTTGATCGTCACCGTCGGAACCACTGCTTCCGCCGCCTGAACAGGCAACCAGAAGTAAAAAGAAAAAAATTACAAACAATCCGCTGTACCGCATGGGCTAAGCCTTTCAGTTTATTCCAAACCTCGTCATTTTCAGAAACAAATCAGGGTATCTTTCGCTGTCATCGGCGGGGAATCGTCCACACACCATCGGAGCCCCTGACGGCCAGTCCATAGTAAGTTCGATGGCTGCCCGGCAGTTTCAGTTGCTGAACATAGCGACGATAGTATTTTCCGTCTGGTGTTTTGAACGTATTGACAGGTAAAGTTTCACCGGAAATCCCTGACTGTTGATTCGACCAGGACACGGATTCACCGCTTTTCTTAAACTCCAGCGCCCGCTGAAAGCACCGTTTCATTTCAAGGCGTGCTTCAGCGGGAATATCATCGAGGGGCGGCAGCACGGCCAGCAATTCCTGACGCCGCGATTTTTTCTCATAGTAATATTTACTGGCGGTCAGAACATAATGACCCACTTCGGCAGAATAATACCAGGTCTTCACCTCCCGCAAATTGGATTTTGATTTGCTCTTTGAAACATAGTAGCGTTTGCAGACAATCTTCCAGGTATCGAATTCACCCGCCATTACCGAGACTCGTTCGGTTCCGTCAACCTCGCAGCTCCATTCGGTCTGATAAGACGTTTCGACGCCGTCTTTATCGACCCAGGTGCCTGTTTCGGAATAATTTGCGATATTTCCGGCACGCAGAGGCCACAAAGAAGTATCACTTTTAAAAAACAAGTCAGCGCGCGGCCCATACTGCCGTGTCCCGCTACGTGTTTTTGTTTCCCATTTCGTCCGACGACGGGTGAAGTCCCGCGGGCCGCTTGAAACGTAGTTGCGGTAGTCACTCCAGGTTACCATTTCAGGGGACGTATCCATGACGGTCTCCCACTTGCCGTCGGAATAAACAAAAGTGGTTCCTTGCTTATAGGAAGGAAGTGGTGCGGAACTGAGTGACGAACCGGATGACTGCGGAATGGTTGCACAGCCGGAGGCTGATAGGGTTATAAACAACCCTATGGCAATCCCGCGAAGAATTCTATCAAAATTGATACTGTTTATAATCATATAAGACTCCACACTTTAATGTCTCCATTTGGATCAAATCGGCCGCTTCAGCGACCGGACCAGGGTTGAACAGCGAACCGCAGAATATCGAAGGATGGAAATGCTTCAGGCTACGACCCGACAGGTCGCTAAATCTTTTTAAAACAGACAGAATACATTCATTCGACGTTCGATGTTGGGCGTTCGATGTTCGACGTTCATCAGTTTCTTTTCCGATTTGACCGGCTGTTTTTTTGGGCCGCGGCTGGGCTGGCACCTTCTACAAATAACAGCCTTACCTCATATTCCATCATGCAGTTGATCAGACAGCGTTTTTCCCATTCGGGAAAAATAGTGCTTTGGTTTTCCAGTGCCCCTTTGATGTACGATATGCCAGGCCATTGATTCGGCTGCGATCATTTTTAGTAGCGACTTCCAGTCGATACTCGCGATAATAGAGACCGTTCTTGTCGCGATATGTTTGTACGGGAGTCACTGTTACGGCAACCGCGCTTCCCGATGCCTGCCATTTTTGCGCTCTACCACTCAGGTTATATTCCAGGGCTCTATTGACGACGTCGCTGTAGCGAGCGGGCAGGGGTGCCATCACAGCGGATAAACGTTCTACGCTGTTACGTTCCATTAACACCCCGCCGCCAAACCCGAGCAATCCCAAAATAAGAACGGCCGCCACTCGGATCAGTTTGGGAATCACGGTTTTTCGACCGGAACGGGTGATTTTCTGTTCGCTCAGTGAATCGAGAAGGCGTTGCGGGATTGCCTCACCCAGAACATTGTTCATGTTTGCCCGCAGCAATGCAGTGGTTCTGACCACACCCAGAACATACCTTCTTGCCGCTTCGTCTTTTTCTAAAAGCCTATCCGCCTCGGACATCGCAGCAGCATCAAGCTCGCCGTCAAGATAGGCCGAAAGCATGATTTCATGGTTTTTTTGTTTCATTTTTCTCGCTCCCCTGAGTGACGTTTAAGGGGTTGAAGGTCCTGCCGCCGTTCGTGCATCAAAAATCTGCCGAGCATGGTTCTTGCCCGCGCAACACGACTTGCCACGGTGCCGACGGGTACGTCCAGCACCGCCGCCGCCTCTCCATAAGAATAACCCTCCACACTCACCAGTGCAATCGCGGCCTGGTGTTCAGCAGGCAGAGTATCAAGAGCCTTTTGTATATCCAGGGCCGTGTCAAGATAGTTCCCGGTTTCTTTGTCCGCAACAACTGGGGCATGCGCGCCGGCTAAAAGGATCAGATTGGCCGCCCGGGTTTTGCCCCGGCGTAATTTATCGATCCAACGAGTGTACATGATCCGGTAAAGCCAACTGTCCAGCCGGGTCCCTTCACGAACATCAGCCAGCCTGTCCAGAGCACGTTCGCAAACGGCCTGAACCAGATCATCCGCCTTGTCGGGATCTTTGGTAAGACTCCTCGCAAAACGGCGCAACCGCGGGAGGAAGCTGACGATCTCCTGTTGAAGTGCTTCCTCCCGAAGTTGTGAAATGTTCAGTGAACGGGTAGCCATGCTATCTCAAATCTGCTAAAGAAATTAATGCCAAATTGAGGAATTAAAGGATAATATCAATTCCTAACCCGGACAAACCGGGACCAAACAGAAAAAACTAATCACGAAAGTACGAAATAATAAGAATCCCTCTTCTTAATCGCCCCAGTTACCGACCAGGCCGGCTTCATCACCGGCGGAAACGGGCGAAAGTCCCGGGATGCCGCCGACACCAGTCAGCCCTGATGAACCGTCGTTTGAACTGTCGCCGGCGCCGGTGCCGGCCGAGTCACTGCCGGTTCCTTTGCTTTCACTGCTATCATGGCTGCTGCTATCTTCACCGACATGCCCGTTATCTTCACCTGAAGATTCGCCATCATCACCATTCTCACCGTCGTCGCTGTCATCGCCGTCATCGCCGTCATCTCCGTCGTCGCCGTCGTCGCCATCGTCGCCGTCGTCGCCGTCGTCGCCGCCGCTGTCACCGTCATCGCCGCCGCTGTCACCGTCATCGCCGCCGCTGTCGCCGTCAT
>JAJRVC010000017.1 GCA_024277475.1 Deltaproteobacteria bacterium | reverse complement strand
GGCCCCTGGAAGGGGCCGGGCCACCTCTGCTGGGGGTCGCTGATTTATATCAATTCATAAGCCGCCGGCATCGATCAGATTTGCACCCGTCAAGCATGCCCGCGCGGTAACGGTAGAACCTTTTAAATTCTCATCCCGACAGGTCGGGGTGGCTTATGAATTGAGTTATTAGACATGCCCATAGTAATCCCTGTGGACCACTACTGAATAGGCATAGTCCAGAAGTGTTCCCCAGCTGAAGATCGGAATGTCGATTTTTCGTTGTATTGCTCTGGCAAAAGGTTGAAAACCAGTGCATTCCAGCACCATTGCCCCCATGTTGGGGTGGTCGTTGTAAAAAGAGACGGCTGTCCGGACGAAATCTTTTTCCGCTTTTTCATAAATGGCACCGGGCGGATCGGTTCGGTCGGAGTCGCCCCAGAGGTGCTTGAACTCGGGGCAATCGTATTCGTCTTCAGCACCGGCGACGATATAATTGCTCCCCGGCTTGATGCCGACCGCCTCAAGATGTGCATCCTTGAGATACCGTCTTTCTGCCGCAACGAGTCCCACCAGTCGATTCGGTCCAATCAACTGCTGGGCAAGTGGCACCTGGAGCAGGCTGGACATGAATACGGGTACGTCAACAAAGCCTGCAATTTTTTTTTGAAAGTATGCAAAATAACCGCACTCGGCCGCGATCGCCCTGCAGCCCAGTTGTTCTAATTTTTTTGCCGCATGTTGGATAGGCGCAAGGCAAGGTGACTTGTCCTCTTCTACGACAAGAGCTCTAATATCAACCCCTTTTACGACTTCATACTGTATGGGGAATGGGTAGGCACTGGCATTGCGAACATCACCCGGAAAACCGGGATATACATCGTCCAGGATGATGACCCCGAGCCCCATGCCGTAGCAGCGGTGGTTTTTGCGGGCTCTGATATGCGATATCCCCATATCACGATTTTGATACATCACATTTCTCCTTAGTCAATTTATAAGACATTTGTCGACATTATTCCTGTGACAATTAAAAATACCGTATGGTGCATAAGTACTTTTTAGAGGTTTAAAGATGCATATAGCCTACCCGGAAAAATGGTCAGGTCTCTTGTGCCCGAAGATTAGCCGATAGCCGGTACTCAACCTTTCTGAATATAAAAAGAAGTCCGTATACCAGGACTAAATACAAAGCACCGGCTGTTAGGAACAATTCATAGAAGGCGAATGTTTTTGCAGATATGAGACGAGCAACACCGGTTATATCCAGCAAAGTGATAATGGACACCAGTGACGTGGCCTGAAGCAAAAATACCACTTCATTCGTATAGGCCGGCCAAGCCAGCCGAATAGCCTGGGGCAGGATAATACGTCTATACAGTTTCGCCTTGGACATACCGCATGCCGTCCCGGCTTCGATCTCACCGAAGGGCACTGCTAGAATGGCACCCCGCAGTATCTCCGCTGTGTATGCGGCCGTATTTAACGTCAGTGTTAAAACGGCATAAAAATATGCATGCCGAAAAAATGTCCACAGGCCGATGGTAACTAAAAAATCCAGGAACTGACCACTGCCGTAATAGATAAGGAACAGTTGCACCAACAGCGGCGTACCTCTGAAATAGAAAATAAACAGGTAAGAGGGAACCCACAAAAGGCTGTTTTTAGCGACCCGCATCAAGGCCAGGGGCACGGCGAGCAATAAACCGCACAGAACACTGACTGTGGTGATATTGAGTGTCAGGACCGTACCTTTAAGCAGATGTGGCAGGCTCTCCCAGATAACCCCCATATTCATCAGCTAACCCTCCTTATGCCACGGTCCGCCCACATCTCTGCCCGTTTTTGGAGTATCATGGAGATAATCGTTATGACTAGGTAAAAAAGTGAAGCGGTAAAAAAAAAAGTGAACGGTTTTTTCGTTGCACGCGATGCAATGTCGGCATTGCGCATTAATTCTGGGAGCTGAATGACCGATATCAGTGCAGTTGCCTTGATAAGAACCATCCACACATTGCCCAATCCCGGCAGAGCGAAACGCCACATCTGGGGCAGTATCACCCGCCTTAACGTGAGGATGATACTCATACCCACTGCGCGGGCGGCCTCTCTTTGACCTCTTGGCACCGATAGATAGGCCCCCCGAAAAACTTCTGTCGCAAAGGCCCCATAAATAAAGCCGAGCGTTCCCACACCGGCGACAAAGGGGTTCAGGTTGATTGTCAAATCGATCCCCATGGAGAAAAACATGTTTTGTATAAGGGTCGGTCCACCATAGTATACCAGCAGGATCGTAACCAGCTCGGGCACACCCCGCATGACGGTAGTGTAGGCATCGGCCACACCTCTGGCCAGCCCTGATCTGGCCAATTTTCCCCAGGCCGCGATCAGCCCCAGCAGCATGGCAAGCGACATTGAGCACAGTCCGACTGTGACGGTGAGCTGAACCCCCTTCCAAAGCAACCAGCCGTATCCCTTTAGGTCAAACAATTCCATTTTTACTTTTTGCTGCACCCCCGACAGTGTAGCCGGGGTTGCGTAGCGGCTTTAATCGCCATAGACGTCAAAGTCAAAATATTTGGCGTTAATTTTCTGATAAGTTCCATCTGCTCGAATCATTTTTATTCCCTTGTTAAGCAGTTCTACTAAATCGTTATCCTGTTTGCGCACGGCGATGCATACGGGACCGAAATATTTGGGATCCTTATATACCGGACCAATAAGCTCAAAGTTTTTTCCGGCATCGGTCTTAAAAAAGTTGGTCGCCAATGACATCGGATCTGCAAAGCCGAGGTCCACCCGTCCGCTGATGAGGTCCAGGTTGGCTTCATCCATCGTACCATAGACTGTAATTTTTAATATATCACCAAACTTGTCACGCAAAAACGTTTCCCACGAGGTGGCACGTTGTACCGCCACGTTTTTGCCTTTAAGTCCTTTTTTGCTGATTTCAATATCCGCCCCTTTTTTTGCATAAAAATGGCCCGGAGATAAATAGTACTTGTCAGTAAAGGACACCTTTTTCATTCTCTCTTCAGTTCTACTCATGGATGCGATGATGCAGTCGTACTTTTTGGCCAGCAGGCCGGGAATGATACCGTCCCAGTCCTGGACTACCATCTCGCACTGCACCCCAAGGGCCTTGCAAATGGCCTTGGCGATATCCACATCAAAACCCCATAATTTCCCATCTTTATCAATGGCATTGAAGGGGGGGTAGGCTCCCTCGGTGCCAATTCGAATTTTTTTCCAGTCCTTGGCAGTCGCCGGTCCGGCGATAACCATGACAGCTGTTAATAACACCGCAGTTAGTACTATCCATTTTCTCATCGTACACCTCCTTGTACACGTCTAAAGGGTTTAAAAGATTCCCGGCGATTCGGATGAATGATATCCGAACGTACGGGAGGGTTAAAGCTCATTGTCAACCGGTTTGCCGTTGACATGCCTCATCGGGCGGGACGCCTGCCGCGGGGCCATCAGAAAAACCTTGCCAGAAATTGACGGCACCGCGGGGAGGACGGATTGCTGAATATTTTTTCAGGCGATCCCTGTTCCTCGACACATCCCTGGTGAAGAAACATGACCGTCGAAGATACGTCGCGTGCAAAGCCCATCTCGTGAGTAGCAATTATCATGGTGCGTCTTTCAGAAACCAGTTTTTCGATGACCTGCAACACCTCGCCAACAAGTTCGGGATCCAGTGCCGAGGTCGGTTCATCAAATAAAATCACTTCGGGATCCATCGCCAGTACGCGGGCAATGGCTGCCCGCTGCTGTTGTCCGCCGGACAGGTTCGCCGGGTAATATTTTACCTTGTCTGCAATACCGACCTTGTCTAAAATTTCCATGGCCCTCGCCACGGCTTCTTTTTTCGGATGCTTAAGGACGTGGATCGGCGCCTCAATGATATTTTCCAGAATGGTCATGTGGGACCATAGATTGAAATGCTGGAAAACCATCCCCAGACGAGCCCGTATGCAATCCACCTGGCGCGTGCTTTGGGGCACAAGTTTGCCCTGAGCATTGGTTTTCATTCTGATTAACTCATTGCCGACGTAAACCCGGCCGGAATCCGGAATGTCGAGTAGATTGATACAGCGCAGCAGGGTCGTTTTTCCCGAACCGCTGGAGCCGATAACAGCGATAACATCCCCCTCAAAGGCTGTCAGTGAAACCCCCTTCAACACTTCAAGATTGCCGAACCGTTTATAAAGATCCTCAACTACAAGCGCCGGTGAAGATCTCTCAGTCATGAGATGACCTCTGCTTTCGCCCGCATCGCCAGTTGCATGTCGGTATCCATCAGCATCATAGGGTATTTCATAAAAAAATCCTGCCCGGATCCTGCTGTTTTTTCAGAAGAGATAAAATGCCGTATTGCCGATTTACCTTGATTAAATTTGTTTTCGCAACCATTTTTTAAAAACCTCCTCACCTGCAGGCTGCAGTCCAAATTCAGCGCCGGCATCCAGGATGGCATCCACAACCGACTGGCCGGCTCCGCGAGACACCGCCAGTAGCAGTCCTGTGCTGGAATCAGGCTTCGAAAAAAACATGATTCGGCAAGCTCCATCGAGTACCGGCCCCTGTATAAGGCGGGCGGTCTGCCCTGCCGCTAAAACCAGGTCGAGATCTGTAATCTTTTCCATAACCCGCGGGCCGTCATCACCAATTAACGCTATCAGTGCGTAGCCGTCGGTTACCTCCGTAAACGTTGCACCGGTCGGCAAATCCCAGGAAAATTCATCGGCCAGCTGCCATATCAAAGCCACCGAAGGACGGCACAGGCACACGGCCAGCCCCGGTGTCAAAATCACTTCGCCGGGTGCCGGCGGAATGGTCACCGGTCCAAGGGTTCGTCCTTCTAATTGACGATCGTAAATCTCCCATTTTGAGATGTGACTCAGATCGATGACAACCAGAGGAGCACAATCGTTACCATATGCAAGTGCCACTTCCCAACCGTTGCGATATTCCGTTTTTGAGGGGCGTTTCGGGAACCGAGTTGGTGATTGTTTTTTGTAACCTTGCATGAATAGCCTCGTATAATCAAAGAATTGTTGTCGAGCTAGTTTCCATCCATAAATGGCCTTTTTTCCTCTGAGCGGCGTTCTCCGCGGGTTTACGTCTGCGAAGTACGAAAAGTACGTCTCAACGTAAATCCTTGTGCGGCCTTGCTCAGAGAAAAAATTGCTCATTTCTGAATTGGAAACTTACGCCGGTGCCCATGGTTCAAAAAGGCTTCGTGGACGGGCACGAGCTAACAAAAAGCCCTTTTATGGACGGTAGCTTCCAGGCGTCGTCGATCCGGACCACCTACAAAAATCTCCAGCCGGGCACCCGGCCGGGCGAGCGGCTCCTCAACAAGCGCCAGACCGGTTGACTGCTGGAGCCTTTCACTATAACGCGAGGATGTGACGTAGCCTCGAACTTTGCTGTCGACGATGATGGCCCCTTCCGGCGATGTTTGGCAAGGATCATTCATCTTAAAACCGATCAGTTTCATCCGGCCCGGCTGGTTCTCGGTTTGGAGCAGGGCCGCTATCCCCACGGTTTTGGTCTCCTTTTTATTTCTATCCCACAGAGATCCCAAACCAATGTCCAAAAGGGTGGTTCGCAATTCCGTATCTTCCCCGATTATGATATGACCCCGTTCAATACGAAGAACATTTTGAGCTTCCAGTCCAAAAGGCTTGATTCCCGAGTTCCGGCCGGCATTGCAAAGCATTTCCCAGACGGCGGCCATGGCTCCGGCCGGGGCATGTATCTCCCAGCTTAAATCTGCCACAAACCTCACCCGAAGCAGCTTCACGGGGATGTCGTCAAGAAGCTTGGTATCACTATAGTCCATGGCAAGCAATTCATTTCTGACTCTCTCATTACTAACGACATCGCCAAGCACTTGCAAAGAAGCGGGGCCTGCCAGATTGATCGCGCCCCAAACATCGGTTAGATTAACAAGGTGACAGTCCCAGTTTTCGAAACGGGAGTGGTAGGAGAACCACTCCTGGGTCGACGACGCCCGGGCGGAAGTAGTCGTGAAGTAGTAGTCGTCGTCACCTCTTTTTGTTATCAGGCCGTCGTCGATAAGGCAGCCGTCCTCGCTGCATTGAGCTGAATATTTGAGGCGGCCCGGTGAAAGACGGCTTAAGTCGCTGACGTACATTCGTTGCAGCATCCTGAGTGCATCTTTACCCATAAGCCGAAATTTTCCCAGGGTGGAGACATCCATCAAACCAACGTTGGTGTGAACATTTTCGATTTCTTTCCGGGCAGATGGATCGGAACCGAAGTATTGGGCCCGCTCCCATTGGCCGGCTCGAATAAATGTTGCACCCTGCTGTTGTTGAATCTCCGCCAGGGGTGTTTGTTTGATGTGCTGAAAATTTTTCCCGGCCAAAGTTCCCAGTAGTGTTGGCCGCAGGGGCGAGCGAATTCGGGAAGGGGAGTAAGAACCCGGCACTTTGCCATGATACTCGGCCAGGATTAGGGGTAAATTGTCACCCGGAATACCGCTCTGGCCGGGGCCCATCCCGGCTGTGGAGTACCGCTTGCATAACTCCACCGTGTCAAACCCCTTATCCGATGTGTGCTGGATATCTTTTACTGTAACGTCTTCATCAAAGCAGACGAAGCTCTTGCGGCCATGGCCCGGGGCGCGGACCACTATCGGGCGGATGTTGGGTCGGGGAAAATCGCGCAATTTTTTTTCAGTTTTGCTTATTGAGTCGGACAAAGAGTATCCGCTGTCGGCTGCTGCTTTCAAGCCGGCCAGCCGACCGGATGCCTCTATAGTCCTTGGATCTTCCCAGCCGGCCAGTCGCCCGGCAGCGTAAATTCGAGGAGGAAGTTTTAGGGGAACCGGCAAGCCCGTGCACGGGTCCAAGCCAAATTCAGTCCGGGTCATCAACAAGGGCCCGGTTACTGGTGCCCGGCCGGCTGAGGCAATCAACAGATCGCATTCAAACCATCGTTTCTCTTTGCTGTCCCTGTTTTTGAGAAGAACCCGATTGACTCCTTTTTTGCCTCGGGCTTCAGCCGCCATCCACCCCTTTAAATAGGGAATGTTGCGCCCGCTTAGCGCATCCACTAGATTGTTATCTTGATCGACTGACCGGGTATCGGCTACCGCTGCGAATTCCAACCCCATCTCGGCCAGATCAATTGCCGCTTCCAGCATCAGATCATCGCCGATGCTCATCACGGCCCGTTTGCCCGGCAGCAGGCCATAAGTTCTGGCAAGTCTGTGGGCACAGCCACACTGCATGACACCCGGCCGTTCGTTGTGCTCGAAAACCAGGGGGCGTTCACCACAGCCGGTGGCAACAACCACGCTGGCGGCGCGGATTTCAATGTAGCGTTCATCAAAGGCGTCGTCGGATCGGCCTGTTTGAACCGCCGTTAAGTGATTGTCGTTGAAAATGCCCGTCAGATGGGTCCGGCTGAAAACCCGGATGGCCGGATGACCGGCAGCAGCGCTTGAAAGATCACTACCGCGGGCGCAAAAGGGTTGTTCCCACGGTGACGGAGTTGTCCGCCAGTCGTAAAAACCGCCCAGGTGGGGTCGAGACTCCAGCAGGATGATACGCAAGTTTGTTTCAGCCGCTGCAAGGGCGGCCGATATGCCGGCAGGACCCCCACCAATCACACAGACGTCGCAGTTCAGAAATAAATTTTCAAAAGTGCCCGGGTGCCCGTGTTCATTGAGCTGTCCCAGACCGGCCGCCCGACGAAGAAACTTTTCAAAAAACGGCCACAGTCGCCATGGTTTATGAAAAACTTTGTAATAAAAACCGGGATGCATGGCCCAGTCTAATCGCTCAGAGGCCGCCAGCCAATCCCACTCCAAGGAGCCGAGTACATTTTGTGGTTGAACGTCCATTCCTTCCCGTAGAAGTGTAATCTCAGCTTTCAGATTGGGTATGCCATCGATCTGCATCATGCAGGTGGATGACTCCCCATCCAGGCTGAACAGTCCCCGGGGACGATGATATTTAAAACTTCTGGAAAATATCCGGACACTATTGGCATACAATGCGGTGGCAACCGTATCACCCAATACGCCCTGCATGGGCCGTCCGCGGAAGTTAAAACTGATTTTCTGGTTCGGATCTACCCGGAGAGCAGGGCCCGATATTCTGCGACTCATTTTCATTTTCCTTCACGTCGACCTCAAGATCGAGGGTGACATCCCGCCAGATAGTGAACCAGCTGCCGCAGCCGTTCCGGTGGAACCACCACTCCTGCTGGGGACCGTCAGCATTGGTACGAAGGTGAACATAGCTATACCATTCATCCGGGGTGGCCTCATCGTCAAATGGCCTTGATCCCCGGTTTTCTCCGCCGAAGCGAAATTCATAGATACTGCGACGGCCACAGACAGGGCAGGTTATGGTTGTTGACATATCGGCAAACTTCCCCCCCGCTTATTTTACGAGTTGCATTCAGTTTAATGCCCTGATTCCATGTTTATTCTAACATTAAAAACCTGGTCCCCTGGGCCCGGGTATCTACTTTTCGCTTTGCTGAAAAGTAATTATGAAATATGCGGGCTAGTTCCAGGGACCATAATAGGTCGGCCGGGTTGTTTCACCGATAAAGCAATGCTGCTTGAACCGGTTGAGTCTAAATGGCTGTAATATATCCGGGCGCTGATCGGTTGCGATGAAACGGGCCATGTATCGGCCGGCAACAGGCCCTGACTTGAAGCCGAAATAGCCCCAGCCCACATCCATGAAATAACCCCTGATATGGTCGTTGCCGTCCAATATCGGGGCCATGTCGGGCGTCATGTCGGTCAGTCCGGCCCACTGGCGCATGAACTTGATACTTTTAAGGCAGGGCATGACCTCGGTCATAATCTCCGCCTGGTGTTTGAGGAAATGGGCCGAGGTGGTGGTTGTATATCTAGGCCAATGATCCATGTCCGAGCCGCACACGATTTCACCGCGCAGGGTCTGGTTGCTGAAAAAGTCATAATCGATGGATGAGATGACCGTATTTAAAAAAGGCTTTAGCGGTTCGGACACAATTGCCTGCATCGGCAGGACATGAATGGGCAGGCGAAGACCTACAAGCGCCGAAACCAGCGGACTGTAACCGCCCGCGGCGTTGAGCACACGTGGTGTTCTGATGTACCCGCGATCGGTGTCGACCCCGGCAACATGGCCTTGCCCGGTTCGGACACCCGTGACCTCGGTTTGCTGGTGAATGTGGACCCCCAGTTGTGATGCCCCTTTGGCCAGAGCCCAGACAACGGCATCGTGGCGCACCGTTCCTGCCGGCGCATGATACATGCCGCCTATAATCGGCCATCTCGAACGGCTTGAGATATCCAACTGCGGTACAATGTCCTTGCATTGGCCGGCATCGATGATCCGATTCTCTATGCCGAGGAACTGGTCGGTCAGAACCGCCACGCGGAGGTTGTTGAGGGTTTCCTCACTATGGGCCAGATCCAGCAGGCCGCACTGAACGAACATCATGTTGAAATCCAGCTCGGCGATGAGCTGGGGCCATAGTTTGAGCCCTTCGCTGTAAAGCGGGATATTTTCTTTGCTGCGTTGATTGGACCGCACAATGGTTGTGTTGCGGCCCGACCCGCCATAGCCGATGTGGTTCTTTTCGAGTACCGCCACATTGGTCAAACCATGGATTTTTGCCAGAAAGTAGGCCGCAGCCAGACCGTGGACCCCTCCACCGATGATGACCACGTCGTAAGCCTTTTTAAGCGCAGCCTGGGTCCATAACCGTGATGGTTTTCCGAACATAATTTTCCTTAGAACGGAGGCGAGAAAATACTTTTTAAAAACCTCGTGCGCGGCGCCGGCGTTAATAATAATGAAAAATCATCCAATACTGTTTATTAAAGCATCGAACTGCTTTCGACCGCCGGCAGGTAATTAAGTAAATTTTTAGGATATATCAGGTCAGCTGATTTCAGATTATTTGTTTGGTACCACCAATTAATATATTTTTTCTTTTATTATCATACAGAAAAAAAGAATACAAATATTTTTTCTTATAATTGAAAAAAAATTGATGTCTAAACAAAAAATACTATATACGGAAATTATATAATTATATCTTCCATATATTGTGGTTGATTAATGCGGTGTGATCCTCCTTTCAATGTTGCATAATTAATTCTTGACAAATATGAATAAATAATAATAATTATTTAATGATTCTTCCTTTATTAATTTAGAAAGAAAATGGGTACCGTTATGGATTATTTTACTGCCATCCAGCCCACACGTACATATGATGTCGTCGCCAAACAAATTGAAGATGCCATCCTGTCAGGCCGACTGAAACCCGGCCACAAACTTCCTCCCGAACGTGAAGTCATTCGACTGTTCAATATCAGCCGTCGATCTTTGCGAGAGGCTTTGCGGATTCTGGAGCAAAAAGGCCTGATCCAGGTGAGGCTGGGTTCCAAAGGTGGTGCTTTCGTCATTGATAACGTGCCCGACAAGATCAGTGATAGTTTAAATTTGTTGATCCGCCAAAAAAAATTTCAGTGGAAAATCTTACCGAATTCCGGATTCAGGCTGAAGGGCAAGTGGCTGAACTTGCTGCAAACCGGGCATCGAAAGATGATTTTAAAGAACTGGAGGAACTTCTTGCTAAAGGCAAAACCCTGTTGAATCATGATACGCCGTTCTATGATAAAATGCTGGAATTGGAAAGCGAGCTGCATCTCAAACTTGCCAAACTCAGCGGTAACATATTATACGCCATCATTTTAAAAACCATACACGATCTTCTGGTTGTACCTTCTTATAAGTTTGAGCCCGTTAACAAAGCTTATATCAATCGGGCTTTCAGCGATTGGGAACAAATCATCGAAGCCCTCATCAATGATCGGCGGGCTGATGCCCGGGTACTGGTCATGGAACACGTAAGGTATTTCAGCGATTACGAGCCAAAGGAGGCATAAAAATTTTAACTGACCGGATTTCATAAGATACACAGGGAAATGGATATATGGTTCAGACATCTTTTGTAAACAGCAGTTCAGTAAGTTTTCGGGTGCTGACTGACGATCAGGTCGAAGAGATAAAACGAACCGCCTTTTATATTATGGAAAAGGTTGGTTTCAATGTCCTGCACGAAAAGGCGCGCCAAATGCTACGGCAGGCCGGGGCAAACGTCAAAGATGAAAACGTCAAAATCCCGGAGTATATTGTCAGACAATGCCTCAAAACGGCCCCCAGGGGATTTACCATTTACGACCGCAACGGATGTCCGGCGCTTGAAGTGGAAGGCCGCAAAAGCTATTATGGAACAAGTACCGGCAGTCCAAATACCATGGACGCATTGACGCGCGAAATCCGGCCTACGCGGGTTGCGGACATCGCCCTGGCAGCCCGTATAGCCGACGCTTTGCCGAACATCGATTGGGTCATGCCGATGGGTTCGGCACAGGATGTACCGGCCATCAGCGCCGATTTACATGAATTTGAGGCCGTCGTGACAAACACCACTAAACCATTGGTCTTCCTGGCCTACAGTGCGCGCGGATGCGAACTGGTCTACGAAATGGCTGCCGAAGTGGCAGGCGGTCTGACTAACCTCCGGGAACGTCCTTTTTTAATAGCTTATCCGGAACCCATATCACCATTGGTATTTCCCCAAGAAGTGGTTGACCGTCTTTTTGTTGCCGCCGATCTCTTCATGCCGCAGATTCCCGGACCGTCTCCCCTTTGCGGTGCAACCAGTCCGGTTACCCTGGCGGGTACTGTGGCGCTGTTGACAGCAGAATCGCTGATGTGCCTGGTTCTCGCCCAGTTGCGCCGACCGGGTTGCCCATGTGCCTTAAGCGGCAACGTGGGGATTCCGGATATGGCATCGGGCCTTTCCAGCGAAGGCAGCCCGGAAACGAGTCTCGGGTTAGCTGTTCAAGCAGAGGTGGCCAGGTCCTTCGGGTTGCCCACCTGGGGTCTGGCAGGATCCACGGATGCCAAAGTTGTTGACGCCCAGGCCGGTGCAGAAAGCGCCTTTTCTATTTTGGCCCAGGGGTTGGCAGGGCTGAATCTTATTCACGACGTCGGCTACATGGATATGGCCATGGTCTGCTCCCCGGCGCAACTGGTGCTGGGAAACGACATTGTCGGCATGGCCAAACGATTTCTGAGGGGTATTGAAGTCAACAAAGAAACCCTTGCACGAGAGGTGATATCCGCAGTTGGCCCGGGAGGACATTTCTTGCAACAAGACCATACCGTTGAGCATTTCCGACGTGAACTTTGGCGCCCAAGCGTTATGACCCGACAGTCATACGAAGCCTGGCTGCAGGAGGGGTCCAAGGACACCGCCCAACGCATTCAGGAAAAACTGGAGCACATTATCAACACTCACAATGTGCCTGGCTTGCCATCCAAAATCCTCTCATCGATAAAGGAAATCAAACTCAAAGGAGAGAAGGAGCTCACTGCCCAGTAAAAGTATGCGTCTTTGCTGAGGCGTAAGGCGTTAATTGAATTGCAAATGACGATTGAAAAACTAAGGAATCGGAGCAGTTTTAAGCCGTGCCAAGTTTTCAGGTATTTTCGGAGAGAATAATCCGGGCGTCGGCCACGACACATCCCTCGGAGGTACACATGACCGGGTTTAAATCAATGGAGGTTATCTTGGTTTCCAGGTCCATTATCAGTTCTGAAAAACGAACCACCAGATCGCTCAAAGACTTCATATCCACAGGTTTCGACCCCCGGAACCCTTCCAGTATCCGCCGTCCCTTTAGCTGATGAACCATGGAGCGGACGTCTTGCGCGCTCACCGGCGCCATCCGCACCGCCGTATCGCCATACAGTTCGACACCAATGCCACCGATTCCTAAAAGGACCACCGGTCCGAACTGATAATCGATTTTCGCACCGACGATCAGCTCCACGCCGGCGACCATTTCTTCCACCAGCACCCCTTTAAACCGGTCCAAGCGTTTAAAGCGATCGAAGACCGCCCTTAAGGCTTCATCCGTCTCCAGGCCCAGGGCCACACCGTCAAGCTCCGTCTTATGCAGCACGGCCGGAGAAACGATCTTGGTCGCCACGGGATAGCCGATTTTTCCGGCGGCCCGGACCGCATCATCCACCGTAGCAGCGAGCAGAAAATTGGGGACCGGTATCCCGGCGAGATCGAGCATCCGTTTGGCATCCGGCTCCAGCACCCACCCGGTTTTCCCGGCAGCCGTTAAAATAGCGGTCATGGCATCCGTTAACATGATTGGCACCTCCTCAGTGCTTTCACCATGAGTGCGGCACCCTCGACAGAATCGGATACCGGTATATTGTTTAATTCAAACCCTTCAATAAGCATTCGATACTTATCTTCATGGGGGACGTAGGCCACCATCGGTTTTTTCTCCGTCTGATAAATCTGGCTCAAGCGGGCACCCAGTTCCGGGCTCAGACTGGGCGAATACGGCAGGATGAGGAGAAGGATACACTCGACCTCGGGTGTCCGGCTCATTCCGATGGCCGCGCCGATAAAATCTTCATCTGCGGCGCTGCCGGTCAGGTCCACCGGGTTGCCGACACTGGCGATGGATTGGACGCTGGGAGTCAGGCGCTTAAAAATATTTTTTTGGGCCGATTCCGACAGGGGCGGCACCTCCAGTCCATTGGCCGACAGGATATCCACCGCTAAAACGCAGTGCCCACCGCTGGCCGTAATGATCCCGATCCGGCCGTCGATGGCATCCTGATAAGAGTTCAGCGCTTCGCAAAATGCTAATAATTCATATTCGGATTTTGCCTCGGTGATGTCATGCTGGGCCAGCACCTGGGAAAATACGGCATAATCACCGGCCAGGGATGCTGTATGGCTGGAGGCCGCCCGGCTCCCGGCGGTGGTTTTGCCGGCCTTTAAAACGATGATCGGTTTGGGGCATTGACGGGCGGCCCTTACAAAAGTTCGCCCTTCTCCCTTGCCGAAACCTTCCACATAAAATGCGATTACCCGCGTAACGGGATCCAGGGACAGATATTCGAGCAGGTCAATCTCCCGTATCAAGGCCTTGTTGCCGATACTCACACCGATGGAGAGCCCGATCCCCTGGGCCTTGAATTTTACCATCTGATCCACCAGCACGCCGCCGCTCTGACTGATGATGGCCACATTGCCCGACTCAGGCCGGATCAGCCGCTGACCCGGCAAAAAGAAGGTATCGAATCGATCGGGCGCATAAATTCCCAGGCAATTGGGCCCGATAAAGGGGAATTCCGCTGCGCGGGCCATAGAAACGATCTCATCCTGAAGATCCTGCCGTCCCACCTCGGCGAACCCGCCGGAGATGATGGTGGCGCCCCCCACTTTTTTCGCGATGCACCCCTTCAGGATAGCCGGCACATATTTTGACCGGGCGGCGATCACGGCCAGGTCAACCGGCTCGGGAATGTCGGTGATGTCTTTGTAAACTTGATTCCGGTGGAGCTGACCGCCCCTGGGATTGACCGCAAAAACCGTCACCGGATACCGTAGGTTGATTTTATCATAAATCACATTGGCCGGATGGCGATCGTTGGACAAAGAGACCCCGACAACGGCTATGGATTTGGGGCGAAAGAGAGGATTTAGATCCACTTGGTTCTCCTCAATAATGGTAAGGAATACTATCAATTTTAATAGGAAAGACAGAACGACACGCAGCGCCTGCGCCTCCGGCGGATCCGGGTTGGCTTGCCGGTCTGTATCAATGTACAACCGTTGTGATGATTGTCAAATATCTTATTTGATCTTTCAACTTTTTTAAAATATCCATTGTTTAGCTAAATTAGCCGTATGATGTTTAGCTTATTCTGCATACCTGTCGCGGAAGCCGCCATTGATTCAGCACGAACAATTGTCCACAAATGACTTGACCCGAGTCTGAATGTGGATTATTATAGCTATGAAATTCCACACTAAGGGGGTGTGCCATTGAAAACCGTTCAGATGACCCTTGATGACAAGCTGGTCAAAGAGGTCGACCGAGTTGTGAAACGGCTCCACACAAGCCGTTCCGCATTCACACGAAAGGCTCTTCGTAAGGCGCTCGCATGTTACAGCATTGAACAATCGGAACGTAAACACCGCCAGGGGTACGAGCGGCATCCCGTCGCAGTCGACGAGTTTTCCGTTTGGGAAACGGAGCAGGCTTGGGGCGAGGAATGAAACGCGGCGAAATTCGTTGGTATAAATTTACCCAGCCAGATAAGAAGAGGCCCGTTCTTATCCTGACGCGTGATTCCGTGTTGAGGTACCTTGGTGAAGCCACTGTTGCGCCCATCACCAGTACTATCCGCGATATTCCGTCTGAAGTCTTTCTCTCGAAGGATGACGGTATGCTTCGAGATTGCGCTGTCAATTGCGACCACTTGCAGACAGTTCCAAAAGGTAAGATCGGCGCACTTATCACCTCTTTGTCACCGGCAAGGATGGTTGCCGTCGGGCAGGCAATTCGCTTTGCACTTGCCATCTGAATCAGCAACGGCCAACCAATGACAATCTCGTAAAAAGTCAAAATTCTCGAATTTTGATCATATAAGCTATTGAAATTATTAAGTGTGAAATTTTATTTTTGTGGTTTTTGTGCCTTTTTGCGGCCACATCAACCAATCATTCCAGCGAATTTTACCGCTCTCCCTCAATCCTTTGATTCAAATCTCTTACCGGAATCCTATAGTACGCCCGAATCCGGAAAAAACATTACATGATTTTTCTTGTCCTTCTCACCGCCTGATTAACCCGCATGTTGTTTTCTATCACTGGAGTTCAGCGCTTATGTCAAAAATTTAAATTTTTTCTTGACATTCTCATTCACTCTCTTTAGAGTGCGCCTCTATGAGTTACGAACTGAAAAATACTTTTGAAAATTCACGGAGAAACTGGTGGTGGCACAACTCTAACCTGGGGGGGCGCCTGCCAATCTAGACCCATATCATAATTTAGCCAATAAACCGTGGGCACCTCATAAAGGTCCCACGGTTTTTTAATATTTTTACGGCCGGGGGACGATTCGTCCCCCGGCCTTTTTTATTTGGAGACCCGGATTGAAAATAGAACCTGCAAACGGAGGAAGCTACCATGATTAAAGAATTTATTTCAAAAGTTGTCAGAGGCGAGGATCTCACAGAGGCTGAGATGGAAAAGGTCATGGATGAGATAATGACCGGAACCGCTACACCGGCCCAGATCGGGGCCTTCATCACCGCCTTGAGATTAAAGGGAGAGACCGTTGATGAGATTACCGGCGCTGCCAGAGCCATACGGGCCAAAGCCACAAAAATAAGCG
This sequence comes from Deltaproteobacteria bacterium, assembly GCA_024277475.1. The sequence continues at coordinate 1,571 of JAJRVC010000017.1, read as the reverse complement.
TCAATAATCATTTGGTCAACATTGACCGCGATGAGATCAATATCGAAGATGAGACGATCCTCGATATTGTGGGTACCGGCGGTATCGGAACCCGAATATTTAATGTCTCCACCACGACCGCTTTCGTGGCTGCCGGCGGCGGTATAAAGGTGGCCAAACACGGCAACCGGGCCGTCTCCAACCTGTGCGGAAGCGCGGATGTGCTTGAAAACCTGGGCGTAAATCTGGATGTCACCAGTACCGATGTGGCACAATGCATAAATGAGATCGGCATCGGATTTCTCTATGCCCCTATTTTTCACGGGGCCATGAAACATGCTGCCGGACCGCGGCAGGAGGTCGGTATCCGCAGCATCTTTAATCTCCTTGGCCCCGTAACCAATCCGGCCGGCGCCTCCGTTCAGGTACTGGGCGTCTATGAGCAAAGCCTGACAGATAAGATCGCTCTTGTCTTGAAACGGCTGGGAACCAAAGAGGCCTTTGTGGTCTGCGGTGAGGGAACATTTGACGAAATCAGCATCTGCGGACCGACAAGGGTTTCGCATCTGAAAGACGACAGCGTTCGCACATTTCAGATGACGCCCGAAGAGTATGACTTTAAAAGGGCGGGGCTGGAGGATATTGTCGGCGGTGATGCCAAGGAAAATGCAAATATAATCCGACAGATTCTAAATGGTGAGAAGGGGCCTAAAAGAGATATGGTTTTGCTGAATACATCTGCAGCCTTTATGGCCGCAGGGCTATGTGCCAATTTTAAAGACGGAATCAAAATCGCTGCAGATTCCATAGATTCCGGCAAGGCTCACGATAAGCTCGATAAATTAATTGAATTTACCCGTCAGTGCAAACCTTTTCTTCGCAGCGAACCCGGACCTGGATCAGCCGGCCTCCGGCTCGGAGAGAAATAGCAAATTACAAAATCAAAATCTCAAATATGATCAAAAGCCAATTGATTGGAATTTTGTATTTTATTTTTCTGACAGGATCAACAGGATTGACAGGATAGAGGAAAACGAATCCAAAATAAATCCTGTCTAAATAAGGGTTTCACACGAGCGCCGCCTCCGGCCAAAAAAACGGCCAGTCTGATCAAAAAAAACTCTATAAAAGGGAATATCGAATGACGAATAATATTAATTATAAAATCAAACCCTTAGCAGCCGAACAAACCAATGCGGCTTAATGTTTCATATAAGCGGCGCCTCTGGCCGCGGGCGTCCAGTCTGATCAAAAAAGAAACTGATGAACGTCGAACATTGAACGTCGAATGAATGTATTCTGTCTGTTTTATAAAAGATTTAGCGAAGCGTTTCCTTCCTTCGACATTCAATATTCGATATTCTGCGGTTCGCTGTTCAAACACTGTGTAGTTTTATATAAGACTCTAATGAGATTCGCACGCATCATCGACTCGCGGAGATTTTGGCCGAGAAAAAGGCAGCATTATAGCAGATCTCGCTTGCCAAGAGAGTTACGAGTATCTGGATGTCATGACGAAGCTTTAGCGAAGACTGGAGCACGCAGACACACCGTTTACATCCGCCATCTACTTTTTATTACCTGTCAAGGGC
>JAJRVC010000259.1 GCA_024277475.1 Deltaproteobacteria bacterium | reverse complement strand
TATGGATGCAATGTTCGCCGGCAGCCAAAGCGAGCGGCTACCCGTACGAGCATTTCAGATCCTGTCTGCAAAGCACTCGAAACACGCTGCCCAAAATACTGTTGGACAATTACCGATCCGATCCCGGTGCCTTGTGCATGCGAAAAAAAGATCTGGGCATCTGGAACAGCTTCACATGGGGAGACATTTACAAAAACATTAAAGCGATAGCTCTTGGGCTGAAAGCCCTGGATCTGAAGCAAGGAGACAAAATATGCGTCATCGGAGACAACGATCCGGAATGGTACTGGGCCGAAATCGCTGCCCAGGCCATGGGGGCGGTATGTGTCGGTCTTTACATTGACGCCATGCCGGCGGATATCGAACACGTGATCACCAACTCCGAAAGCGTTTTCGTTTTTTCAAAGGATCAGGAGCAGACAGACAAATTTATAGGGATCAAATCGACCCTGATTAAAATAAAAAAGGTCATTTTCTGGGATGACAAGGGCATGGGAGCGTATCGGTCCGATCCCTGGCTCATGGATCTCAAGGAACTTATGAGGTATGGCCGGAAATATGAGCAAAAACATCCGCTGGCTTTTGAGAAATCTGTCGAAAGCGGCGTTGAATCGGACACGGCTGTCATCAGCTACACCTCAGGCACGACAAGCCTGCCCAAGGGCGTTGTAATCAGTCACGAATACCTTGTCAAAGGTTGCGCTCGTTGGGGGATATCCATCATGCCCCAGCCCGATGATGAATACCTGTCATTTGTGCCGCCTGCGTGGATTGCGGAGCAGCTGATGGTGGCCACCTGGCTGGTTTTTAAAATGCGGATCAATTTCCCGGAAAAACCGGAAACGATCATGGAGAATATCCGCGAAATTGGCGTCCGATCCGCCCTGCTTGGCCCCATGCAATGGCAAGGTATTCTTTCGCAGGTGCAGATGAAGATTTTTGATACCGGGTGGATTCGAAAGCAGATTTACAATTTCTGTCTGGCCATTGGCTATAAGGTCGAGGCAATAGCAGGGAGCGACAGCCATAGGGCCTCCTTCTACCTGAAACCCCTCCATGCGTTGGCCAACGGACTTTGCCTCTATCACATTCGTGACTACCTGGGTCTGAGCAAAATACGGTGCGGTATCACCGGCGGCTCTGCACTGGGCCCAGACGTCATCCGCTGGTTCGGTGCCATCGGCGTTCCCATAAAGGATGCTTACGGATTAACGGAGCTTACGCCGGCCACGGTGCACCAGCGTCTCATAAAGCCCGGAACCAGCGGGCCACCGCTTCCAGGGATAGAGATCAAAATCAGCGAAGCCGGAGAAATTTATCTGCGATCGGATGTCATGTTCGATGGATACTACAAAAACGAGGAAGCCACCCGTGAAATGATTGAGAACGGCTGGCTAAAAACCGGTGACTGCGGCACCATCGATGAGGATGGCCATCTCATCGTATACGACCGCCTGAAGGATATGCTTTCCATCAGGGGCGGTGGCATCTACTCTCCGACCTACATATCCAATCGCCTGAAATTCAACCCTTACATTAAAGAAGTCCTGGTCATCGGTGGCGAAGAACGTTCTTTTCTATTCGCGCTTATCACCATCGACTTTGACAACGTGGGGAAATGGGCCGAAAAAAACCGGCTCTCCTACACCACATTCGTGGATCTCAGCCAGAAACAGGAGATCTACGATTTGATCGAAAAAGACGTGCTTCGGGTCAATGCCACCCTGCCGGGAAACGTCCGCATGCAACGTTTTACATTGCTGCACAAGGAGTTCGACGCCGATGAAGGCGAATTGACAAAGACAAGAAAACTTCGGCGGGCTTTCCTGGAAAGACGGTACCGCCAACTGATCGATGCGGCTTACGGGGGTAGGGAAAAAATCATGATAGAAGCCGAAGTCAAATACAGAGATGGCCGCAAAGTAACAATCAAAACGAACCTGAATATCAGAACCGTGACATCAGGAGCCTGACCATGAATTTTTTTTTGCAAATCGTCGTCAACGGCATCTTGACCGGAGGCGTCTATGCACTGATGGCCCTTGCTATCGTCATTATTTATAAGTCTTCCTCGGTTTTCAATTTTGCCCATGGATCCCTGGTCGCACTTTCCTCATTTCTTCTCTGGCAGCTGATCGTCGACTGGCAACTGCACCTTTTTGCTGCAATTCCCCTGCTGCTGATTATCATCGGCGTTCTGTCCTATGCAATTCAACGGTTCGTCCTTCAGCCGTTAACGGGACAGCCTCTGATGGCCACGATCATGGCGACGATCGCGCTTGGCGAGCTGTTCAGCGGTACGGTGGTACTATTCTGGCCAGGACCCGGGCGGGTCATGCCGGAGCTGATTCCCGAATCGAAAATTTTTCTCGGATCTGTGGTTCTCTCATCGGAAGGCATCGTCAACTTCGCCATTTGCGGAGTCTGCTTTATCATTTTCAACCTCTTTTTCAAAAAAACCCGGCTTGGCCTTGCCATGCGGGGTACTGCGGAAGACCACATCCTCGCACAAAGCGAGGGTATCCGGGTACACTGGATTTTTATTGTCTCATGGTTTGTGGCGCTGGTGGTCATCACTATCGGCGGGGTCCTGATGAGTTCGCTTTACGGCGTCAGCTTTGTCTCGCTCAACGCACTCGGCATGAAAGCCTTGGCCGTGGTTATTCTGGGGGGCATGGAGTCGGTTGCTGGCGCGTTGATCGGCGGTCTGATCATCGGCATCATGGAATCTTTGGGCAGCGGATATATCGATCCCATAGTGGGCGGCGGATTCAGCGAGGTGGCACCGTACATCGTGCTGCTCGTTGCTCTCACTATCAGGCCCTATGGTTTGTTCGGATACGAAAGAATAGAGAGAGTCTAACATGTTAAAAAAACCATGCGGCACTTTTGACGAAACCTATGAACAGGACAGCGCCCTGGTGCGGACGGGGTTTCGCTGGATCATGCTCATGTCGTTGCTCTTTTTTATTTTTGTCATTTTTCCGTTCCTTGCCGGCAATTATTTGCTGGATGTTGCCATCAACATCGGCATTATGGTCATTGCCGTAATGGGGCTTCAGATTATTGTCGGGTTTGCCGGCCAGATCAGCCTGGGTCACGCCGCATTCATGGCCGTGGGCGCATACTGTAGCGGCATGCTCTCTTATCACTTCGGACTTTCATTCTGGCTGACCTTTCCCTGCGCCGCCTTGGCCAGCGGGCTTATCGGTATCGTCGTCGGCATGCCGGCATTGCGCATACGCGGATTCTACATCGCTGTCAGCACGCTGGCTGCGCATTACATCATCATGTGGGGCATTCTCCATGGCGGCGACATCACCATGGGTATCACCGGACTTTCGGCCGATGAGATTTCCCTCGGCGGTTTTGTATTCGATACCGAGCGTAAATTCTATTTTCTGGCTATATCCTTTGCAGTTCTGACTACTTTTTTCACCAGCAACATCATGCGAACACAGATCGGCAGGGCGTTTATCGCCGTGCGCGACAATGACCTCGCAGCTGAATTCATGGGTATCAACGTGTTTGCCACCAAGGTGCTGGCTTTTTTCATCTCATCGCTCTACGCAGGAATCGCAGGATCGCTGCTGGCCCATTACCAGGGCATCATCACCATCGAGCAGTTCACGCTGATGGACTCCATCTGGATGCTCGGAATGCTGATTATCGGCGGGCCCAGCATCTCCGGCGCCATTATGGGCGTCCTTTTTCTGAAGATACTGCAACAGCTCGTTCTGTCCCTTGCACCCTGGCTCGGCCATCTGTTTCCCGCTTTAGCGGGATCGATGGTGGCCGGCTTTGTCCAAATATTTTTCGGAGTCGTCATTTTGCTGTTTCTTGTTTTCGAACCCAGGGGGCTATCACACCGCTGGCAGATCAATCTGGCCATGTTCAGGTTATGGCCGTTTCCTTATTAAAATCAAAGGATGAGGCTACCCGGAAACGGTATGACGGGAGGACATTATGCTTGCTGTAAATAATATAGAGGTGATCTACTCTAACGTCATCCTCGTCCTCAGAGGAGTAACCCTCAAGGTGGGGAGGGGAAGAATCGTCAGCCTGCTCGGTGCCAACGGCGCGGGGAAAAGCACTACACTGAAGTCAATATCCGGCATCCTGGGAGTCGAACTTGGCGAAGTCAGCCACGGCAGCATCGAATTTAACGGCGTGCGTATCGATAAAAAGGGCGCCGAGGAGATCGCCTCACTCGGCATACGGCAGGTCATCGAAGGCCGACGTCTTTACGAACACCTCACCGTGGAAGAAAACTTGAAGCTGGGCGGATACCTGAACAGGGACCGCACGGATCTCGCGAAACGGTTAAAACAGGTGTACGACTATTTCCCCAGGCTTTCTGAAAAACAAAAGGCAGTCAGCGGTTATCTATCCGGCGGCGAACAGCAGATGCTGGTCATCGGGCGCAGCCTCATGGCCCGACCGAAACTGATTATGCTGGACGAGCCCTCCCTGGGGTTGGCACCGCTCATCGTCAATGAAATTTTCAAAATCGTCAAACAGATCAATCGCGAGGAGAAAATATCGATACTCCTTGTGGAGCAGAATGCCAGAGCCGCTTTGGCTGTTTCCGAATATGCCTACATCATGGAAAACGGCCGGATTGTCCTGGATGGCCCGACCGACAGGATCAGAGATAATGAAGACGTCAAGGAGTTTTATCTGGGCCTTTCCGGGATTGGAAAAAAGAAAAGCTACCGGGACGTCAAACACTACAAGCGGCGAAAGCGATGGCTAGGGTAAACGGTTCGTTGAGAAACCGGTATGGAGTACACCAACAATTATTTTATAGATTCAGGGAGGTTGACATGAAGAAAATTGCTCAAGGAAAAATGGGGTTGTGGATTCTGGTTCTGTGTTTGGCCGGGTTACTGATATTCAGCCAAGCAGCGTTGGCTGAAAAAGTCAAGGTCCGTGTGGGACACATTGTTCATCTGACTGGGGCCTACGCGGCCGGCCAGGTTGGGTTGAACGACGGCTTTTTGGACGCCTGCGCGGCGGCAAACAAACACATGGACCTCAACGGTATCGAAATCGTGCCCGTATGGATGGATGGAGGGACGGACGTGGCCAAATCAATGCAGGCCTTTAAAAAAATGATCGCAAAGACTTCCGACGGCCCCATGGTGGCCATGGTGGGCGAGTCCACTACCATCGCGCTGGCGCTCAAAAAGTGGTATATCAAAAAAAAGGTGCCCTGCATTGAGGGGGGCTCCGACGACGCGCTCTTTACGCTGCCCTCCTGGACATTCTCCGACCCTTTGCCTTACGTGAATGAACTGGGCGCTTGGGTCGATTATTATCTCGAGAACATCTGGCCCCAAAAGGGGCTCGACCGCAAGCCGCGTTTTGCTTGGCTGACCTGGGAAATTCCCTTTGGGCGCGCTTCCATCACCCCTAAAACCAAGGCCTATCTGGCACAAAAGGGTGTCGAGGTGGTGGGCGAAGAATTCGTACCGTTTGTACCGACCGATGTCAGCGCCCAGTTGATGCGGCTCAAAGAGAAAAAGGTCGATTTCACTTACGGCGCCATGTACCACAACGCCATGGCCGTCATCCTGAAAGAGGCGGACAAACTGGGGATGATTGAGCAGATGGATATCGGCATGGCCTATGCCGTCATACCGAAAGCGCTGTTAGGCATGGCTGGAGCGTTGGCACGCAACATCTACATTACTAGCGTCATGTACCCCAAAGAGACATGGGCGGACCGCTGCCCCCGCATCCTGGAAGCTTACAACAACAACAAAAACAAGGACAAACTCCCACCGATGGCGTACAGCTTGGGATTCATCCGGGGGCTCCTGGTCAGCGAAGCGGTCAGGATTGCGGCCAAAGAAGTCGGGGCACAAAACGTGGACGGCGAAGCCGTTTACCGGGGAATGCAGAAAATCACTAACTTCGATGCCTGGGGTGTCGCGGCTCCTTACACGTTCACGGAAAAAAAGCGCTATGGTCAGGACACGACAATTATGATCCGCCTGAACGACAACAAGGTGAACATGCTGGGCGAATTTGTCGGTCCCAACCTGACCAAGACGGACTGGAAATAGTCACCGATAATTTTTACCAACGAATCAGCAGTCGGCCGCGGCGACGAATGTCCGCTGCCCCGACACGCTTATTCGCTTCGCAGTGCAGCTGCCCGGAAAACGGCTGTACAGTGTACTTTACTACCTGGGAGGTAAGCAACAATGGCGCTGTATGACT
>JAJRVC010000258.1 GCA_024277475.1 Deltaproteobacteria bacterium | reverse complement strand
TTCAGAAATGAGCAATTTTTTCTCTGAGCAAGGCCGCACAAGGGTTTACGTTGAGACGTACTTTTCGTACTTCGCAGACGTAAACCCGCGGAGAACGCCGCTCAGAGAAAAAAGGGCCATTTATGGATGGAAACTAGATAGGATTTACCCGGCTTCGCTTAGTAAAGTAAGCTATGCCGAGGCGCACAGGATAATCAGGATTTTTTCTTAGTACGGCTATGTTCTGTTGATCCTGTCAGAAAAAAGATAGATTCGCTCGTGCAGCGCTTCCAGCCCATAGGCGCAGGCGCTTGCGACGCGTATTGCACAATCTTTTTTCGATCAAACCGGCGGTTTTTCACGCATCCGTTTTATCCAGGCTTTCGCCGGCATACATCCTCTTGACCTCGGCCCGGTCGCCGATGATAGCCTTGACCACCAGCGCATTGTTGGGCGGACAGCCTTTGACGTGCCGCGCGGACTTGTTTTCCTGCATGCATAATCCCACAGTGACAATATCTTCCGGCGCCACATCCGCCGGCAGCGGCGCGCCGCCGGTCACCACGGCCACTCCCGGCAGATACATCAGCTGGTCGGCATTTCGCATGTCAATCAAGGCACTCATAACGGTATTGCGACAGCCCGTGCAGGTGGCTTCGTCATGGATCAGCTGAAAACCTTCGACTTCCACCGGACTGTCTTCAACCGATCGCATAAAACGGCGCTTGACATTTTCCAGCGGCTCTCCCACCAGGTCGATTTGATCCGCATCCATTGATGCCAGTCCCCGGGCCGCGGCGTTCACCGTCAGCAGAATTTCACGGGGGCTATAGCCGATGAGCCGGGCACAGGTGGCGTCCACGGCAACCAGGTCCTTGCCGGCTAAAATTAGATTCATTTCCACCGGTTTGCCGAAAACCGGACCCACTCCCTCCTGGCAGACGATGGCATCCACCACGGCCAGCCTGGGTTTCAGCGCCGACAGTAGATCGATCACGCCTTCGAAAAGTCCCTGCTGGTGCATGGCTTTTTTAGCCTTGTCGGTTAGCAGCCCCTTGAGTTTTTTAATGGCGCAGGTCATCTCCGTCTGATCATGGGTTTTCAGTTTGGGAACGCTGATAATAACATCCGCCTGTTGCACCAGCTCCCAGCATTCAACGCTTTCAAAGACCTTGCCGTTGTCTACGGCCATATCCACCCGGGCCTTTTGGGCCTTTAAGTCGACGACCTCATAGCCCATTTCAATCAGCTCCCGGTAGCCGGATTGTTGAATGACTTTAGCCGAATCCACCCCCACCGCCGATGATTCGGCGATCACGGGCCGGGCCCCGATCTCTTTTACAATATCCGCCACCGCGCGTGGCACCTCGGGTATAGTGATACAGCCCGCTTCCCTTTCCACCGGCGGAGCCACCCAGCTGGGGTTGATCAGAACCAGGTCGCCGGGCCTGATGATATCCTGAACACCCCCAATCAGATCCAGGGCCTCTTCCACTGCCTCTCTAATTTTTTGATATTCCGGGTTGGAGCCGGTCTTAACAATCGATACTTTGGTTTTGCTCATTGGTTTTCACTCCCATCAGTCCATAGGTTTCGATATTTTTATCCGCCACCACCTGCAGTTTTTGCACCTCAATTTGTCCGCGGTCATCTTCAAACAGGTGGCGATACCGTTTCTGGCTTTTCAAATAGTCCGCCACCGGCAATTTCTTTTTGATTTTGCGGACGGCGGTGATGTTGCCATCCTCTATTTCAAACAGCGGAACCAGGCCGCAATTGACACCTGAGCGCCCGATCTCCAGGGTTAAATGGGAAGGAAAGCTCCAGGCGGATGGGCACGGGGTGTCAATCTGAATATAACGTGGACCTTGCAGGGCCATGGCTTTTTTTACTTTTTTCTTCAAATCTTGCAGATAGGCAACTGAAGCGGTTGCCACATAAGGGATGCCGTGGGCGGCCACAATGGCGGGCAGGTCTTTTTTCTTCTCGGTTTTCCCTAAAGACTGTTTGCCGGCCGGGTGCGTGGTGGTGGCCGCAAAGGCGGGCGTCGCCCCGCTGCGTTGGCCGCCGGTATTCATATAGGCGCCATTGTCGGTACAGATATAGAGAACATCATCACCCCGTTCCAGCATACCGGAAAGCGCCCCGAAACCGATATCAAAAGTGGCGCCGTCACCACCGATGGCGACCACGCGGGTATCCGCCCGACCCTGGGCTTTTAACGCCGCCAAAACGCCGCTGGCGACCGCCGGAGCATTTTCAAATACATGATGTATCCAGGGCACCCGCCAGGGAGAATAGCCATACGGCGAGGAAAATGTTTCCAGACAGCCGGTGGGTGAAACGACAATCACATTGCTGCCGGTGGCCTCCAGAATATGCCGTACTGCCAACGCCAGCCCGCAGCCATGGCAGGCGCGATGGCCGGATACAAACAAAGATTCCGTTTTTTTATTTTCTTTCACATCCATATTTACAACCACTTAACCAATCAATTAATCAATCAATCAATCAACGATATCTAAAATCCTGTCTAATTGAATAAAGTTTCATCCAAGCAGCGCCGGATTCAAATCGACCCACTCGGGTTCCGGCAAAATGCGGCCGGAGCGATAAATCTCCTCGGCCCGTTCAACCAGCCTGCCGATTGTGTTAATATTGATTTCCCGGCCGCCGAGACCGGCAATATAATCGATGACGATCGGAGCATTCGGCCGGCCGTAGAGTTTGGCTTTCAAATCCAGACCCACCGCGCCTTCGCTGCCCATGGAAAAATTGGCATCCATGACGGCGACAACCCGCGCGCCCCGGATCGCGTCCCGAATCTCCGTGTGGGGAAAAGGCCGGTAGCACCTGATTTTCACCAGGCCGACTTTTTTACCGCCATGCCGCAACTCGTCCACCGCCTCCTTGATTGTACCCACGACTGACCCCATGGCTACCATGACAACATCGGCATCCTCGGTCCGGTAGGCTTCGATCAACCCGCCGTGGTCGCGGCCGGTAAGGGCGGCCAGCTCTGCCAGAACTTGCCTGATCCACGGTTTGCCCGCTGTCATGGCCTGGTGGATAGCATACTTGAATTCCATCAGAACATCCGCTTCGGCATAGGATCCCCAGGTTTTGGGATCGGCCGGGTCCAGATAGTTTTGCGGTTGAAACCCGGGAAGAAATTGATCAACGGTTTCCTGATCCAGCAACTCCACCCGTTCATAGGAATGGGTCAACACCCAGCCGTCCATACAGACCATAACCGGCAGCATGATCGCGGGATTTTCAGCAATTTTGAAAGCGGCCAGGTGGATATCATAGGCCTCCTGGCAACTTTCGACATAAAACTGAATCAGGCCCGCATCTCGCAGGGACATGGTGTCCTGATGATCGACCTGGATATTGATGGGCGCGGAAATGGAGCGGTTGACGCCGGTGATGACAAACGGCAGGCGCATACCTGCGCTGGCATAAAGAACTTCCGTCATGAGCAGCAGCCCCTGGGAGGAAGAGGCCGTATAACTGCGGCTGCCGGTGGCCGCGGCGCCCGCCAGGACACTGGCAGCAGAAAACTCGGATTCCGTGCGGACATATTCCGCGTTCAATTCTCCGTCGGCCACCATGCGGGCCAGGCTCTCCACAATGTGGGTCTGGGGACTGATCGGAAAAGCAGAAACAACATGGGGGCGGCAAGCCTTGACTGCCAGGGCCACCGCTTCCGATCCTTCGAGGACTTTGACTTCCTTCATGGCTTATTTCTCCTCCGGTAGCATTTTGATCGCATCCGCCGTGCACTCATGGGCGCAAATGCCGCACCCTTTACAAAAATCGTAGTCGATTTCATAGTGCTCGTCTTTGACCCTGACAGCGTCATCCGGGCATACAGCCCGGCAGATCCCGCATTTTTTGCACGATTCCTGATTGATGACAGGCCGCTGATCGCGCCAGTTTCCTGTTTTATAGTCCAAAGAGGTACCGCCTGCGACGACAGCTCCCGGGGTGATTTTCATGATACCTCCCTTAAAAATTCACCATAGCTTTCCTGGACGACCTGCCCGTTTTTTTCTCCCAGTTCGCCGGGAAACTTGCTGCGCACAGCCTTTAAAACGGCTTCCAGCGACAACTCCCCGCTCAAACAGGCAAACATACCCAGCAGGGCAGTGTTGATAATCGGCCGGCCCAGTATCCGCCGGGCAAGGGCTTCCGCCGATGTTGTGAAGGTCCGGGATGTTTTCAGCCCCAAATCGCGGCTGTCGCGGTCGGTGTTGATCAGAATCATGCCCCCCTGTTTCAGGCCATCCTCCACATCGACCTCGTCTATAATCGTAGCATCCTGAATAATGACATAATCGGGTTCGGTAATTCGGCTGCGAATTCGAATGGGATGATCGCTGAGACGGCAAAAAGCCATAATGGGTTTGCCGCGGCGCTCGCCGCCGCCGCCTAAAAAAGGAAAGGCCTGGCCATATTTTGCGTCCTCCAGGGCGGCAATGGCCATGAATTGGGCCAAAACCAGTGAACCTTGACCGCCTCTGCCGTGAATTCTGATTTCTTTCATAGCTGCCTCACTTAGCGCTTATAGATCATTTTGGGGCATTTTGGGGTAAAAAATAGTATTGGGATATTTTCGCTGTCTTCAAATTTCAATTCCGGACCGGCCGGCTTAGTTTCACACTTAAAATTTCTCCGGTTATTCGGGCTTTGATGACCCCACACCTTTTATGCATAACTGCGGATCAGAAGTCAACTTTTCTCTCTTAAAAAAGAATTTGCTTTTGATCCAATTGAAGTGATAAGCACGAGTTTGGGGAGGAATCACACATGTCGAATGTAAAAATTACGCCATACGGATCGTGGCAATCACCGATCAGTTCCGACCTGATCGTTTCAGACTCTGTCAGGCTCAGTGATATTGTGCTGGATGGCCGGGATACTTATTGGGTTGAGATGCGGCCGGCGGAAGGCGGGCGCAATGTCATTGTCCGGTGCACACCAGACGGAAGGATGGCTGATATCACCCCCGCGGATTTCAATTCCCGCACCCGGGTTCACGAATACGGCGGTCGATCGTTTGCCGCGAACCAGGCCGATGTTTATTTTTCCAATTTTTCCGATCAGCGTATTTACCACCGGAAACCAAATGCCGGCCCCACCGCAATCGCAACCGATACCGGCCTGTGTTTTGCCGACATCATTGTCGATTGTCTGCATCGAGGTTTGATTTGTGTTTGTGAAGATCACAGCGGTGACCAGGTCGAACCGGTGAATACATTGATCCGCCTCGATTTGATGGGAGCAGGTGAAGCCGGACGGCAGCAATTTGAAATACTTGCATCCGGCAGTGATTTTTATGCCTCCCCATGTTTGAGCCCGGATGGATCGCAGCTCGCCTGGCTTTCATGGAATCATCCCGACATGCCATGGGATGGAACTGAATTGTGGACCGCCAGGTTGGGACAAGACGGGACGCTGAAGGAAATGGAAAAAGTGGCCGGCGGAAGGGGTGAATCTATTTTTCAACCCCAGTGGTCGCCGGACGGCACACTGTTCTTTGTTTCCGATCGCACCGGCTGGTGGAATCTTTACCACCGGCAGGAAAACGGACTTAAAGCGGTCGTCCGGATGGATGCCGAGTTTGGCATGCCGCAGTGGCTTTTCGGCATGTCGACCTACGCATTTGAATCCGCCCGGCGCCTCATTTGTGCCTATACCCGTAAAGGCAGATGGCAGCTGGCAGAAATCAATCTGGAAAGTGAAGAGCTCGAAGTTATCGAAACACCGTACACCGATATTGCCTACCTGCGTGCATCTCCGGGCCGGGCTGTGTTTGTAGGCGGCTGTGCAACTGAAGCGACATCCATCGTCAAACTTGATACGGCCACGCAAACGCTTGAAGTTCTGCGACGTTCAAACCGGAATGAAATCGATACCGGGTATATATCCATTCCCGCAACCATTGAATTTCCAACCACCCGGGGACAGACCTCCCACGCATTTTTTTATCCGCCCCAAAATAAAAATTACCAGGCACCGGCCGATGAACGCCCGCCCCTGATGGTCATCAGCCATGGCGGTCCCACGGCCGCCGCAACGGATAGTTTGAACCTTGCGATTCAATACTGGACCAGCCGGGGCATCGCCGTACTGGATGTGAACTACGGTGGCAGCACCGGCTATGGCAGGGCATATCGGCAACGTCTATACGGGAACTGGGGCGTTGTCGACACTCAGGATTGCGTGAACGGTGCTAAATATTCAGTAGAGACCTTCGGCGTCGACCCAAATCGTCTGGTCATCAGGGGCAGCAGCGCCGGCGGCTATACGACCCTGTGTGCGTTGGTTTTCCATGATGTTTTCAAGGCCGGCGCCAGTTATTATGGTGTCAGTGATCTGGAAGCCCTGGTGCAGGAGACGCACAAATTCGAGGCGCGCTACCTGGATCAATTGATCGGTCCCTACCCGGAACGCAGGGACCTGTATGTCACCCGCTCACCTATTCATCACGGTGAGGATCTTTCCTGTCCCGTTATTTTTTTTCAAGGCCTCGAAGACAGGGTTGTGCCGCCCGGCCAGGCGGAGATGATGGTAGAAATCCTGAAAGGTAAAAAACTTCCGGTTGCCTATGTTGTCTTTGAAAAAGAGCAACATGGTTTTCGGATTGCAAAAAATATCAAACGGGCGCTGGATGCCGAGCTGTATTTTTACTCCCGGGTTTTCGGATTTCAGCCGGCAGATGAAATCGAGCCTGTGGAAATTGAGAATCTTTGAGGACAACTGTCCAACTTGCAATCTTCAATTTCGGTTGTTCCAGGTTTGATGTGGCCGCAAAATGCACAAAACCACAAGAATAAAATTTTATACTTAATAATTTCAATAGGTAATAAGATCAAAAATTTGAGAACTTTGGCTTTTTACGAGATTGTCAGGTTTAGGGTTTACTCAAAAGCCGACGTCAGCTTTTCAGGATGACGTGTTTTTTCTTCTAAGATTTCTTATCCAACAGTTCTCTGGTGACCAGGGATATCCGGCTCAGGCTGAATGGTTTTTGGATATATTCATCACAACCCTTATCCAATATTTCTTTGACAACGCCTGTAAGGCTGTAACCGCTCGATAATAAAACCTTAACATCCGGATTAATTTTTTTTAGATGTTCATAGGCCGTCAGACCGTCCATGCCGGGCATAACCATATCTAGAATGATCAAGTCAATTCTTTCACTATCTCTCCTAAATAGCTCCACAGCTTCTTCACCGCTGTGCGCCAGGATAGTGCTGTAGCCCAACCTGGTCAACATGGCCTTGCAGGCATCTAAAATATAGTCTTCATCATCGACAACTAAAATCGTCTCACTGCCGGTCCGAACGTTTTCATTCAGGGTCGTATCGTTTTCAGCGGCCAAGTCGGATGCCGGCAGGTTAATGTAAAACGTGGTACCCTTTCCCAGTGTACTGGTAAAATGGATGATTCCATTATGATTCTTAAGGATACCGAATGCCGAGGCCAGTCCCATTCCGGTACCCTTTCCCATCGTTTTTGTTGTGAAAAATGGTTCAAACACCCGTTTTTGCGTATCTTTGTCTATACCTTTGCCGGTATCAGTGACAGACACCCTGACGTATTTGCCGGGTGCTGCTTCATAAGGCCGGACGAAATCATCATCCAGAACGACATTTTCGGTTTTTACATGGATTGTTCCCCCGTACCCCATTGCCTGCCAGGCATTGAGATACAGGTTCACCAATACCTGCTCGATTTGACTGCGGTCTACCTCAACGGTCCAGATACCTTCCTGGTATTCGCATATCACCTGGGTTTCTTTTTTCGTACGGCCAAAGAGGGTGGATGACGTTTGAACAACGTCATTGATGTTAATGGGTTTGACAAAATATTTGCCGCCCCGGGCGTATCCCAACAATTGCCGGGTTAGATTTGCGCCGCTACGGACGCAGCGCTCTATGCTCCGGGTACTTTCGTACCGCGGATCAGTCGCATCCAGGGAAATCAAAAGCAGGTCGACATTTCCTTGAATACCCATGAGAAGGTTGTTAAAATCATGTGCAATTCCACCTGCAAGCGTTCCGATTGCCTCCAGTCTTTGAACCTGTTGCAGCTTAGCCTCCAATCTTTTCCTTTCATTTTCGGCCAGACGGCGAGCGGTCGTATCCCGACCGATTCCCCTGAATCCCTGCGGCTTGCCCTCGGCATTTCGCACCAGCGATACCGACATTTCGAGATATCTTGTCTTGCGATCCTTTCTGATGATTTCAAATTCGATGGCCCTGCAGGATTTTCCGGTGCGGTAGACTTCTTTGAATGTTAAAAATATTTTTTGTGCGGTTTCCCGGCTGGTATAGTTGCGAATATTCATACCGGGCAACTCGCTTTTTAGCCAGCCCAGGATCCTTGATGTTGCGTCGTTGTAGAAAGTAAAGTTACCGCTCAGATCGGTTTCAAAATAGCCTTCTTCAATACTTTCCAGGATATTGCGGTATTTTTCTTTGTTTT